>NZ_JACSLF010000021.1:0-17053 GCF_018617975.1 Exiguobacterium sp. s21
ACTCCAACTCGTTCATGAGAATCAATCCTTTTTGATTTTATTCCCATAATGTCGGTATCACTACCTCACCAACATTGCGTAAGAACCACATTTGTATTGCAAAATACAGTCGAAGCAATACCTCCGTCATCTCGTCCATCGTCTGTTGATCTAGTTGGTAACTGTCCATCTGAATCTTCCTCTCCTGTTGATAGCCTCATGATACCTCGCATCCAAGCAGACAACATCTCGCCTAATTTCACGTAAGCCCTAGGGCTTGTTTAGAAAACATGCTCATTTTCAATAAACAAACCGTGTTTTCACTTCTGTCATTTCATCAAATAGTCTTCTTACGAGACAGACCAAAACAACGTCCAACCTTCACACACGAACCATCGCGTTTTCGTCATGCGAAAACGACCCTTTTCCGGATCCCGCTCTATGGATCCAGGCGAGAGCAACGCGAGTCGCCCATCCAGTCAAAGAAAAACGTACGTTTTTCTTCCTTGTCCTTACCGGACGGACCGGGACCGGTCCCCCGGCCCCACTCCATTCCGTTCAACCCATGTAACCTCGCTGTTTCATGCTGACGTACGACTCGTCCGCTCCGAGGATGAGATGGTCGAGCACCGGGATGCCGATGAGGTCCCCCGCCTCATGTAACCGTTCGGAGACGAGGATGTCCTCCCGGCTCGGCGTCGGGTCCCCGCTCGGGTGCTGATGACAGACGATGAGGCACGAGGCGTTGTTCAAGATGGCGCATTTGAAGACCTCCCGTGGGTGGACGACACTCGAGTTGACGCTCCCGACGTGTGCCCGGTGGACGCCGATGACCCGGTTCTTTGTGTTGAGCATGATGACGAGGAACACTTCACGGTCGTCGTCCCCGATGAACGAGGAACCGATTTGTCGGGCACTGTCCGGTGATTGGATGATGGCGTGCTCGAGAGCGACCATCTCCTCGCGAATCTCTTGTTTGATACGAATGACCTCGATGATGGATGTAAGTTCCATGATGGTTTGTCCCCTTTCGGATAAGCCGAGCTCAGAACGAACACCGTTGTGCGTCCTGTTGACGGGAACGAAGCGAGCGTCGGGAGACGGTGCAAGGGCGACCGCAGGGAGAGCCTCAAAAAAATGCGTAGAGCAAACGGAGGGACAGGCTTCCGTAGCCAACGAGCGAAAAGCCTCGCTTTGAGCCTAAAGCGAAGGAAGACGGGCCGGAGGGCGCGTCATTTTTTTGACGTCCCTTGCACCGAAGACCAGCGAGCTAGAGTACGGAAACAGGACGCACGGATTACCAATCACGAAAAAGGCTGTTCAAACGGGACAAATCGGGTATAAAATAAGAACAAACGTTCGTTTTATTGAGAGGGGTAATTATTATGACGATGTATCGCGATCGGGGCGAATTGAAATGGATCCCATTCCTCATGCCCGAGCACAAGGCGCTACTGACGAAATACTATAAAGAGATTCAAAAAATTGAGATGCCAGATATCGATGAACAGGTCCTATCGGTCTATGAGAATGTGCTGAACGACGCGATCTTCAGCGGAGATTTGGTAGAGGTAAAATATGTGGAGAAGCGGGAGATGAAACGATTCAGAGGATTCGTGCACCGGACGAACTACATGGAGCGGACCGTCGAGCTGGCCAATCAAAGGGAAGGGATCATCCATGTGCCGTTCGAGGCAATCATTCACGTCGAACAATCGATAGACTAACGCCCTGGCGGTTGCTGACGAAAAATCCTTTGCTGCTTTTATAGATGTATCAGTTAAAAGTTGCAGTACACTGATATCTTTAAATCATTCCGTTTGTCAATTTAAGCTAGACAGATCGACTCCATTCAGGTGACTCAAAAATGCCTCCAACGGTGTGCGGTAATTCAGTGACTTTCTTGGGATGTTATTCCGCTTGTCGGCCACCGACGAAATGAATGTTTGATCCACCTGGTTGAAGTCCATTTCCTTTGCCAAGCCGTCTTTCCGCAGGAGCCCGTTGGAGTTTTCATTCAAGGCGCGCTGAGAAGGCGTGCCGGGATCCGCAAAGTAAATCGAGACGTCGTGCCGGTTGCACAACGGTTTCCAATTGGAGAATTCCTTGCCGCAATCAAACGTGATGGATTTGAACAGATTTCTCGGGACCCCTTGGAACCACTGGTTCAACGCAGTTTCAATATCGCAAGCCTTGCGTCCTGCAGGCTTCAGGGCGATGATGACTTTCGTCAGCCGTTCGACCAGCGTGATCACCGCACTTTTGTGGCGGGCACCCACAATGGTGTCGCCTTCGATATGCCCGAACTCTTTTTTGAACGACGGGTTGTCGGCTTCCCGTTCGGAAATATGGCGTTTGAACGCCTGTTTTCCCCGGCGTTCCTGGTGTCCATTGGGTTTCCATTTTCCTTTCATCGGCAGCATGGCGGCGTCAAAGACCTGATTTTTGAATATGCGATAGATGGTGCGCGCGGAACAATCGATGGCCGTTTCTGCCCGGCCGACAATGACATCCGGCGTCCAGCCCTGCGCCACCTTGTCTTGAACATAGGCCACTTGTTTCTTCGGCAGGACAATCTTCCGCCGGCCGCAGCGTTTCTTATTTTTCTTATATTGCGTGTAGAAGTCGAGCGCTGTATGTCCTGATTTCAGGAAATTGATGACGTTGTAGATTGGCTGCCTGGAACGGTTCATCAACTTAGCAATGATCGCTACAGGTATATTTTGGCGGTGGTAGGATTCTATCATCACCAGTTCATCCGTGGTAAGATGGGTGTAGGTCATTCGTGATCACTCCTATGTTTTTCTTTGGTCGGAAAATACATTGTGAGTGTACCACGAATGGCTTTTTCAATTGTCTAGCTTAATTTTACAATCGGCGATTAATGAATGAATGATCAATTTTTGAAAACTTTTTTGTGTTAATTGAATTTAAGTAGAAAAGAGAAGAAGCTTTTGGGCTTCCTCTCTTCCGATAATATCTCATATGCTAACTATAAAAATATATTTAATTATCCAAAGTCTTCAAACCTCCGTTTGACTTTAACCTAATACAAAACTGTGCCCCCAAGGTTAAAGAAAATTCAACTTTTGGGAGGCAGCACTTTTCGTGTACGACAATTAAACACGGTGTTAAACAGCTCTATTTCTTAGTTTCAATGTCATCGCATTGATAGCCACGATAACCGTGGACACGGACATCAGAACTGCTCCTGCGGCAGGAGCCAACGTAATCCCAATGGAGGCTAGAACACCCGCCGCTATGGGAATGGCAATAAAGTTATAACCGGCTCCCCACACGAGGTTCTGTTTCATTTTACTGGTTGTTTTATTGGCCAATTCGATAAAGGATTCAATATCGCCTGGATCCGACTGAGTCAAAATCACATCAGCGGAATCGATGGCGACTTGAGTTCCGGCACCGACTGCTATCCCAACGTCTGCTATTGCAAGGGATGGTGCATCGTTGACGCCATCGCCGACCATGATAACCGTTTGTCCATTATTTTTCAGTGATTCCACTAAATGATATTTATCTTGCGGTGATTGATTGGCTCTGTACTCAATGCCCAGTTCCTCTGCTACTCCTTGGGCAGCCGTTTCATTGTCACCTGTAGCCATAATCGGTTTTATATTGTAATGCTTCAATGCCTGTATCAGCGTTCTGCTCGTTTCTTTCAATTCATCGCCTAATGCGACCGTACCGATCGGATTCCCGTCCTCAACTAGTATACTTAATGTTGCCCCTTTGGGAACATCCACCGCTACATCTCTTCCAAGTGCCTTTTGGCTGATCAATTCGTATTTGCGGCCATTGGCGTATCCTTCTATACCCGCACCCGACACAACATCAATCGAATCAAAGTGGACAGGCTGAATCCCTTGTTTCTCAGCGTATTGGACGATTGACTGGGCGATTGGGTGGCTGGACCCGCCTTCAATCCCTGCCATTAACGCCGCGATTTCGGCTTCGGTATGTTGACCATCCAGTGTTTCCATGTTCAAAACTTTAAATTCGCCAGTAGTCAATGTACCCGTTTTATCCAGTATCATTACATCAGCCTTAGTTGCCAGCTCCAATGCTTCGCGGTCTTTCACCAACAGCCCGCGGCTTGCACCTAAACTGGTGCTTCGTGCAATAACCAGCGGAATGGCAAGGCCGAGAGCGTGTGGACATGCAATGACTAATGTCGTAACCGTAAAAAGAATAGCGGTTTGAATGTCAGCAATGTACAGCCAAACGACAAAAGCGATGAAAGCCACCGCAATGGCGATATAAAACAGCCAGCCGGCTACTTTTTGAGCAAGATTTTCAGCTCTTGAAGGTTGATCCTGCGCTTGGCTTATCAGGGTTTGAACTTGAGAAATGAACGATTGGTCGCCGGTTTCCTGTACTTCAAGATATAAGATGCCTGCACCGTTCGTGGAACCGCCGATCACTTTGTCTCCGGCTCCTTTTTCAATGGGTTTAGATTCCCCCGTCAGCAAAGCTTCATTGATCCGCGAGGTGCCTCTTTTGATGATGCCATCGGCAGGGACGTTTTCTCCGGCCTGAACCCGTACAAGGTCTCCGACTTCCAGCTCATTTACGGGACGCGTCTCGATCGAATCATCTTCCAATACCACATGTGCATCTTTCGGCACCAATTCGGCGAGCGATTTTTGCGCGTCTCCTGCTTCTCCGATAGCCTTCATTTCGATCCAGTGTCCAAGGAGCATGATCAACAGCAAGGACGCGAATTCAAAGAAGAAATCCATGATGTGATCGCCGGTTACGTAGCGTGCCAGCACGGCGTAAATGCTGTACAAATAGGAAACGGATATCCCTAATGAAATAAGGGCCATCATGCCCGGTGCTTTTTCCTTAAATTCAGCGATTGCACCTTGATAGAAGGGTTTTCCGCCATAAACCAATAAGATAGTTGCTAATACAGCGACCACAATATCCGAGTATGGAAAAGTAAATTGGAAAGGAAGCCGAACGTCCATCATCGGCGACAATAATAGAATGACAATGCCCAAGGGCAGCGACTTCAGGAAAATTTCTTTGAAATTCCCATGATGGTGATGTCCATGGTCACTATGATCGTGGCCACCATGATTGTGATGGGCATGATCATCATGAATTTTGGCAGGATTGCTGTCGTCTTGAATGCCTTCTTTCACTTGGTCTTCATGGTACGAATGCCCAACATGTTTGGAATGATCCATTTTACTGTGATCTACCTGTTCGTCTTGATGGTGGTGATGGTCTTTATCATTTTTAGCCATTCAGTGCGCCTCCTCCAAACTAGTGGTTCTTATCCTATTTAACCCTATTTACATTCTTAACATTCACAAAGTTCTTGCCGAATATACCACGCGAGGGTATATTTCATTTAAAAGTAAAGTGTGCTGTGAAAGCACCCTTATACGACGTCATACCCTTGTTCTTCAATCGCTTTCTGAATTTCGTTTAATGATGTCTTGGCAGTATCATAGTCTACTGCCACTTCGCCTTTTTTAAGATCAACTGTCACAGATGAAATCCCTTCGAGTTCACCGACGCCCGTTTCAACCGAGTTTGCACAGTGGCCGCAGGACATACCTTGTACTTTTAATGTTTCAATCATTATTATTCCTCCTAAAGTAATATTTCCTTAAACTTAACATACCCCGATAGGGTATATCAAGTGTTTAGTATCATTTTACTTTATCGCTGTTTCCATGACTCTAATTTAGAAGTTCACAATGACCCCCCAAAAAAACCGCACCATTGATTTTAATATTTGATTACTTGTCTATAAAATGTGCAGTTTCTATGGAGTTTCGGTATTTCTGTTTAGTTTGGAAAGGAGAGGGAAATCCAGTAAATGAAGCAAAAATAAGAAATGGAGGTTTTAACATGGCTCATGAACAACATCAGGAATTGATTCGGGCATTACATGATTGTGCAGCGGAATGTAACCATTGTTTTGACGCTTGTCTGCAGGAAGACGATGTGAAGATGCTAGCACAGTGCATTCGATTAGACCGGGAATGCGCGGACATGTGTGCATTTTTGGAACATGCCATTACTCACAATTCACCGTTCGTTTCCGAACTGGCAGCCGTTTGCGCAACCATTTGCGAAGCTTGCGCAGAGGAATGTGAGAAGCACGCCGATCATCATGAACATTGCAGACGCTGTACGGAAGCTTGCCGTAGATGTGCAGAAGCTTGCCGTAACGCCGCATAACCTTACTCAAAAAGGTCCGTCGGAAATATTTTCCGACGGACCTTTTCTTTTATCAAGCATCATTCTGCTTCATGGATCCATTTGTAGCCGATTCCCCAAACCGTGAGAAAATGATCATCGACCGGAAAACCGGACTGGCGGATTTTTTCCCGAACATTTCGCACATGCGAATCGATGGTCCGCCCTTCCGTCTCTGAGTCGAATCCCCAAATTAACTGGATCAGCTGCTCCCTCGTAAACACTTTGTCGGCATTCTTCATCAGGTGGCCCACCATCAGAAATTCTTTTGGCGTCAATTTGATGATATGTTTGCCGTACGTAAGTTCAAACCGGTCTTCGTCCCACACCAAACCGTCCACTTCAATGGTATTTTTCGGAGTTCTCCTGCGAAGCAGCGCCCCCATCCGGGCCAGCAACTCATCTTCATTAAACGGCTTTGTGATGTAATCATCCGCCCCGATATTCAATCCCTTAACAATATCCTCCTGTTGTTCCCGCGCCGTCAGCATAATGATTGGCACATCCGAAAATTTCCGGATTTCGCGGCACAGTTCCCAGCCATCCATTTCCGGCATCATGATATCCAGTAAGACGAGATCGAAAGGTTCCGATTCCAAATAGTCGAGGGCTTCATGAGCTCCCAGTGCTTTTTTACAGAGGTACTGATGCGGCTTCAAATATAAAGCCACTAAATCCAGCATTCGTTGTTCATCATCAACCAACAGCACTTTCTGCAAGCGAATCCCCCCTTTTCAATTCTATCAGGACGGTTGTCCCTTGTCCGTACTCACTTTGAAGCGTCATGAGACCACCGTGCGATTCGACGATTTCTTTCGCAATCGCCAGGCCAAGACCGCTTCCTCCGTACTGTCTGGATCTGGATTTATCGACCCGATACAATTGTTCAAAGACAAAAGGAAGATCTTTTTCCGGTATGCCCTCTCCTTCATCACGGATGCTTATGGTGATGGTACCTTTATCTTGGACTCCCTGTAATACCACTTGTGTTCCTTCAGGAGAATGCTTGCGGGCGTTGTCCAAGACATTCAGCAATACCTGCTGAAAACGTTCGGGATCAATGAAGGCGACAATCTCATGTTCACAATGGACAGCCAATGAAATCTGTTTCTCGTCAAAAGCTGGCCGAACCAAGGCAACGACGGATGCAAAAAGCATCTCCAGTGAAAATTCCTCTTTTTGAATGGCGAACTGGTTATGATCCATCTGAGCCAGCTCAAACAGCTGCCGGATCAATTCCGTCAAATGGGCCGTCTCTTCCCGGATGATGCCAATGTATTCCTTTTTCTCTTCCTCGGATGCATCCGGCCGGCTCGCGATATCGGCATATCCTTTGATATAGGTCAACGGCGTCCGCAACTCGTGCGAAATACTCGCCAAAAATTCATTCCGCTCATTTTTTAAATGTTCCAAGTCACTGGATAGAGCAGTGATGGCGTTCGCCAGCTCTCCCAACTCATCGTTTCGGCCAATATTCAGGCTGACCTCGTGGTGCCCTTCGCTTAACTGTTCCGTCGCTTCTTTCATCCGAATCAACGGCAACGTAATCAATCGGGATAGCAGAAAAATTGTGATGACGGTCAACCCGACAGCAATCAGGCCAACAATCAGGAATTGGTTTCGCAAATGACTGACCATCCCTTTGATATGATTGGTTTCCGCAAACATGAACACGTGGCCTCTATGTTCTCCTTCAATGGTGATTGGGCTGTCCGTCGCAATAAACTCTTTTTTGTCCCATCGCTCTTCCACGACCTTCCCTTCCTGCAGAACCTCATCAAAATCGGTGTGTTCCAACACTTCCCTCATTTCAGGTTCAATCAGATCGGAATGGGTCAATTCGTTGCCATCTGCATCCGTGATGATGACGATGAAATCGGAGGCCGATTCCATCAACGCCACATGGTTCAATGTCGCCGATTCAAAACTGTCTTCCAATACTTCGCTGTGGGTGTTCCCTCTTGCAAGCAGGTTGGTCATGACTTCATCCACCCGTTCATTGACAAAAGTAACGTACAGGGTTAGAAACAAAACCGATTCAATGATGATAATAAACACAAAAAACAGCAAACCTATTTTCAATGCAAGCCTGTTTAACATGGCATCCCTCTTTAAGTCGATTGGTTAGCAGCAATCAAGACAAAGACTGCTGCCGAAAGCTGTTGGATTCGGTTCGTCTTTCAAACGGCTAGCTGGTTTCTACTTGGTTTTTCCCTCTTCCAGCAGCGTTTTCCAGGTCTGTGATCCGTCTTCCGACAAGTAAGCATTGCCCTGGAGTGAGTAGATCGCCAGTTCCCTTTCATCAGTCGGATTTTGTGCAATAAAAGCGATGGCATCTTGCGGAAGATCCGGTATGTTCACCGTCTTCAGTTCTTCATTTTCCATAGTATACTTCACCAAAGCCGCCGCTGTCCCGTAGCTTCCGAAATACAACTGGTCTTCGGTGAAATGCACCGCTGTGCCTGTTTCATTTTCCGATGTAATCGCCTCAAAATTTTCGCCGCCATCACGTGAGAAATACACACCTGTAGAAGTAGCTGCAGCAACGAAGTTCGAATCTGTCGGATGAAGGGCGAGCGCCATCACTTCTCCTTCTAATCCTGAAGCTTTGACCGGCTCCCACGATTCTCCTATATCGTTACTTTTGTAGAACCCTGCTTCGAGCAAGGAGTTTTTTGCTGGATTGAGCAGGAAAATATCATGGCTGGTGTATCCTACAGCCATCGCATGAAAGTCCGTTTCTCCTTGAAATGCAATCTCTTCCAAGGTTTCTCCGCCATCTGTACTCCGCTGAATCCCAAGCGGATTGGGCAAATCCGAATCTGCGCTCGGGTGTCCCGAAGAATAAAAGCCTTCATCTACAGCGTTAAAGCCCATATAATCGAAAAAATTATCCGCTGTTTCAAACCATTCGCCATCACGATAAATTTTTGGACCGCTGTGTGATGCAAAATACAAATCGTTCCCACCTCCTGCATAGCCCATACCGTGGACGTGTCTCAGTTCTCCTTCAAATGGAACTTCAAATGAATCCGCTGTATCGTTGCTGCATCCTGCCAGCAAAAGCAAAGCCGACAGTACCGCTATGCCCATTCTCTTTTTTTTCATGTAGATGCCCTCCGAATATGTCAATTTTCTATACTTTCCATAAGTATCAACCTCTTATAGCTTAACGAAAAAGTTTCGACTTTTTGTGCAGATATCTTGATTTCAAAACAGGTAATCCATTCCCTCTACAATTGACCCAAAAGGAATAATCCTTCCAATCGGTCCGGTGGAGGATCTTTGCCTGATTTTTATTTATAAATTTTCTACACCTGACATTGCTTTTCTTGTGGTTTAGTCCACTTTAAAGAAATGTCTTTTTCTCGTTTTTTCCTTGCAGCATTTTTCAAAATAACGTGGCCCGCATTATGCTTGGGAAATTCAGAGGTATCAGCACGGTTTGATCTGTTCCATATAACTCGCGATATCCTCTTCGGACATTTCACCCGTAATAATTTTCTCGATTTTGCCCTCTTGATTGACTAACAGAGTAGTCGGCAATGGACGGATATTATAAGCTTCCATAACACTTTTGTCCTTATCGATAACAATCGGGAACGTTAAATTTCGCTGTTCAGCAAATTGTCTCACTTCATAATCGGATTGCGCAATATTGACAGCGAGTATCTCCACACCTTAATCCTTGTATACCTGGTACTGCTTTTCCATCAGCGGGAACTCTTTTTCGCACGGTTTGCACCAAGTACCCCAAAAGTTCACGAACACCCCCTGCCCTTTGTACTCAGACAGCTGATGCCGTTCCCCATTCAAATCCGTCAAAGCAAAATCGGGTGCCCAATCTCCAACTTGCAGCAATTCGTTTTTCTCTTTTGTTAATCCGTTGTAGATGGTAAAGATTATAGCCCCTGCCAGGACAAGCAAAATGCTTGTCCTCATTATCAAACGGTTCTTCTTTTTATTCTTTTTCGCAGTCATATAGCGTCACGCCTTTCTAAATATTATAAGTCCGGTCTATTAAAATCCAGTGAACCCACCCGTGAACTGCGACAGGTAAGCGATGACGTCCGTCATCATATCGAAATACAACATGAGACCCATGATGACCATCAAGCCTCCGCCGATCGACATGAACTGCGCACTCCGTTTCTTTAGGAAGGTCATCTTCTCGATGAAGAACGACATCAAGAGGAACGGAATGGCAAAGCCGAGGACGTAAAACAGCATATACAAGAGCCCGCGGCTCGGATCGGCGATCCCCATCGCTATCACCGCGGCCAGGATGGGGCCGGTACACGGCGTCCATCCGGCGGCGAAGCCCAGCCCAATTACCACGGAGCCGGTATAGCCCGATGGCCGTTTTTGAAAATGGACTTTCTTATCCGAAAGCAGGAAGTCGAATTTCAGGACACCGGTCAGCACCAAGCCGAAAAACACCATCAAGATGGCACCCAGCTGGCGCAGCAGGTCGGCGTTCTCAAAAAAGAAATAGCCGATGAACGAAGTGGACAACCCGAGCGCCAGAAAGATGATGGAAAACCCGACCAAAAAAAGCACCGTATGGATCAACGCGCTCTTTTTCATCGCCCCTTTTCCGGTTTTCAGCTCATTGACCGAGACACCAGTGATGTAGGACAAAAAAGCCGGGTACAGTGGAAGCGCGCAAGGCGAGAGGAACGATAACAATCCGGCGCCGAACGCCAGCAATAAACTTACTTCAGCCATAGAACAGTCTCCTTTTAGATGATTGACGTGTATAGTTCCTTAACTGCCCTATCGCCGCTTTCTGTAAAAATGACAGTCCGTGATAGATTGTTAGGGGCGATCCGTCAGTTCGCTCTATTCTTCATTACTAGAATTACCATCGCCACACTGATTAAGAGGAAAGCGATAAATGCGAGGAAGGGGATGGTGATGAACCCAAACCAATTGATATACTCTGCGCTACAGGGAACGCTGCTTACACATGGCCGGAGACCACCTAACCCCGGAATCTTTTGTTCCATGTAATGCAGGACCGAGATGCTTCCCCCGATAACTGATAAGGGCAGGGCATAGCGGACAACCTTCCAATCGTTCTGGAACGTCGCGATCCCTAAAATCAACACAAGCGGATACATGAAAATCCGCTGAAACCAGCACAGGTCACACGGGATAAACCCCTTGATTTCACTGAAGTACAGGCTGCCGAGCGTTGCAATCAACGAGACGAACCAAGCTCCGTACAGCAAGAAGCCCCTTTTATCCGATACTTTATGGGTTTCGTTCATTAGTTTTCCTCCGCTAACGCTTCATCGATCAATGCTTTGATGGCATCGTAATCAAACGGATCTTCCAGCGTCTGTCCATTGACCACGATCGTTGGTGTCATCGCTACCCCGTGTTCTTCCACCAACGCTTCATCTGTTTTGACTTTGTCCATGGCCGTTTGCTTTTCCATGTCTTCCTTCAGCTGTTCCAGGTCAATGGCCGGGAATTGGGAAGCCACTTCCACCGTTTTTTCCTGTGTCAGCCAAGGGGCATCGTGATTTTCAACTGCCGGCTGTTCCGCAAATAGAGCTTTGTGGAAATCCCAGTAATCGTTCGGACTTTGTTCATAGACTGCTTCCGACGTCAAAGAGCCGATCATCGATTCATTGCCATGGAACAGGACATTGATGTAGGAGAACTTCACATCCCCCGTCTCGACATAGTCCGCCACCAGCTGCGGATATACCATTTCTCCCCAAGCTTTACAGGACGGGCATTTGAAATCCCCGAATTCCACGACCGTGACCGGTGCATCACTTTCACCAAGCGTTGGCTGGCCCGTAATATCTACTTCTCCTGTTTCCACGGGTGAAGCAGATTGCTGGTTTGTGAGCACGACGATTGCTGCTAAAATGCCAACCGCCAATAGTGTCAGGAGAACTGCGAACTTCATTCCGGACTGTTTCTTCTTATTGTTTTTATCCATATTATCCCTCTTTCCTATCATGATTTATCAATCAACTACTCCACATTGTTCTTCTATACCATTTTCAGCTCTTCTAAAGATAGAATGCTTAACAAGACATGCAGGCATTGGCCATACTAAATTTCAATTTGCCTTGCCACTTGTCGCTCCCTGTTCAATCTAACAAGCATGCCCAAACATTAAAACAATCATTTGAATATATAATTGACAATCTAGCGAAATCTTTGTACACTTGCATTAATCAAACGTTTGTTTGAATTTATAACTATCAGAGGGTATCACTTCACACTAGGATATCCGTAAAGGAGATGAGGGTGCTGTTAACCACGATTTTTACCGCGGTTGCCGCTTATGTGGCGACCAGCATTGATTACGTCATTATTTTGCTGATCCTGTTTTCACAAACGATGAAAAAAGGCCAGTTAAAATCCATTGTCATCGGACAATACCTAGGAACAGCCATCTTGGTGGGCGTCAGCCTGTTGGCTGCGTACAGCCTGACGCTTGTGCCGTCCCACTGGGTGGGCTTGCTAGGGCTCATTCCGATTTACCTGGGCATCCGGGTCTGGAAGCGAGAAGAAGACGAGGACGACGAAGAGAATCTCCTGTCCCGTTTGTCTTCCGGAAACCCCAATCGCTTGTTTGTCACCATTACAGTCATTACCCTGGCGGCTGGCGGCGACAACATTGGCGTCTACATACCCTACTTTTCAACCTTGAATCCAAGTGAAACTGTGGTGATGCTGGTTGTCTTTGCCATCCTGGTCGCCGTCTTGTGTTACCTCAGTTACCGGTTGGCAGCCGTTAAAACGATTTCTGAAACGATAGAAAATTGGGAACGGTGGATTGTGCCGACTGTCTTCATCGGGCTCGGCATCTTGATTATGGCGGAGAATGGGACTTTCCGATTCCTTTGGGGATTGGTGAATTGAAGTGATTCTTTGCACTCTTTGTTTTATATAGAAGAAAATCACTTACTTGAAAAAACGAATGAGTAAACAGAAGTGAGAAAAAGGAGTGAATGAAAATGGCAAAAGAGATTTGTGATGTGGTCTGTGTAGATGAAGAAAAGGTGGAACGAGTCCAGCAGCAACTGTCTGAACAAAATCCATTGGAAGTGGCGAAGATCTTCAAGGCGTTGTCGGACGATACGCGTATCAAGATCGCCTACGCCTTATCGCTGGAGGACAAACTGTGTGTGTGTGACGTTGCGAATATCATCGGTTCATCTACCGCAACCGCCTCCTACCACCTGCGACTACTGAATAATATGGGGTTGGCGAAATACAGCAAGGAAGGCAAGTTGGTCTACTACTCACTGGATGACGCGCATGTGAAACACTTGGTGCAAGTGGCCTTCATCCATCAGAAGGAGGTTGTTTCCGTTGGTTGAAAAAACGAAGGAAACAGAAGACAAAACGGTCTACCGGGTTGAGGGCTTTTCGTGTGCGAATTGCGCCGGGAAATTCGAGAAGAACGTCAAACAGATTCCCGGTGTCCAGGATGCCAAAGTGAACTTTGGGGCTTCGAAAATTGCGGTCTACGGCGAGGCGACGGTCGAGGAACTGGAAAAAGCCGGCGCTTTCGAAAATTTGAAGGTCGCACCGGAAAAACCGAAACGCCAGGCGGCTCCTGAAGTGACCGTCGAAGACAAAAATGTCTTCCGGGTCGAAGGCTTTACATGCGCGAACTGCGCCGGGAAGTTTGAGAACAACGTCAAGCAGATCCCCGGTGTCCAGGATGCCAAAGTGAACTTCGGGGCTTCAAAAATTTCCGTTTACGGGGCAGCGACCATCGACGAATTGGAGAAAGCCGGTGCGTTTGAAAACTTGAAGGTGGCGCCTGAAATTACAGGACGTCCAGCTATCACGAATACCGGAACCGAAAAAGCGCCAGCTCGAACAGAGAAGAAAGTGCCGTTCTACCAAAAGCACAGCACCTTGCTCTACTCCACCCTCTTGATCGTGTTCGGCTACATTTCCCAGTTCGTCAATGGCGAAGACAACCTGATGACGTCGCTCCTGTTTGTGGCGGCGATTGTCATTGGCGGGTACTCGCTCTTCAAAGTCGGCTTCCAGAACCTGATTCGCCTGGATTTCGACATGAAGACCCTCATGACCGTTGCGGTCATCGGGGCAGCCTTTATCGGGGAATGGGCGGAAGCGGCCATCGTGGTCATCCTCTTTGCGATCAGTGAAGCACTGGAACGCTATTCCATGGACCGGGCGAGACAATCCATCCGTTCGTTGATGGACATCGCTCCGAAAGAGGCACTGGTCCGGCGGAATGGCCAAGAACAGTTAATTTCGGTAGACGACATTGTGGTGGGTGACACCATGATTGTCAGACCGGGACAGAAGATTGCGATGGACGGCACGGTGACCAACGGGTATTCGGCGGTCAATCAGGCGGCCATCACCGGGGAATCCGTGCCGGTCGCCAAAACGGTGAATGATGATGTCTTCGCCGGTACGCTGAACGAAGAAGGCTTGCTCGAAGTCAAAGTCACGAAGTTGGTTGAAGACACAACCATTGCGAAAATCATCCACCTGGTTGAGGAAGCACAAGGCGAACGGGCTCCTTCGCAGGCGTTTGTCGATAAATTTGCCAAATATTATACACCGATTATCATGGTCGTTGCTGCGCTTGTAGCCATCGTTCCTCCCCTTCTGTTTGATGCTAGCTGGGAAACCTGGGTCTACCAAGGATTGGCTGTGCTAGTCGTAGGATGCCCGTGTGCTTTGGTCATTTCGACTCCGATTTCGATTGTATCTGCTATCGGGAACGCAGCGAAAAAAGGCGTTTTGGTAAAAGGCGGCGTGTATTTGGAAGAAATGGGCGCGCTGAAAGCCATCGCGTTTGACAAGACCGGCACCTTGACCAAAGGGGTTCCGGTTGTCACGGACTTTGAAGTGCTGAACAAGGGAATCAGTGAAAAAGAGCTGCTTTCTATCGTCACAGCACTGGAGTACCGCTCACAGCATCCCCTTGCTTCGGCCATCATGAAAAAAGCGGATGCAGAAAATATTTCTTATTCTTCGGTCTTGGTCGAGGACTTCTCATCCATTACCGGCAAAGGGATTAAAGGAACCGTCGAAGGAACCACGTACTATATCGGCAGCCCGATCCTCTTCAACGAGCTGGGCGCCGCAAGTGCGGATAAGAACTTGGAACAAAATGTCACAGCTCTTCAAAATCAGGGCAAGACGGCCATGATCATCGGAACGGAACAAAACATCCTGGCGGTCATCGCCGTGGCCGATGAAGTCCGGGACTCCAGCAAGGAAGTCATCCAGAAGCTGCACGACATGGGCATCAAGAAGACGATCATGCTGACGGGTGACAACAAAGCGACCGGTCAGGCCATCGGCCGAGAGGTCGGCGTCACCGAAATCCAGGCCGAGCTGATGCCGGAGGACAAATTGAATGTCATCAAACGCTTACGGGCCGAGTACGGCAAGGTGGCGATGATTGGAGACGGCGTGAACGACGCGCCGGCACTCGCCGCTTCTACGGTCGGGATTGCCATGGGCGGAGCCGGAACGGATACAGCTTTGGAAACGGCGGATGTCGCTTTAATGGGCGACGATTTGAGCAAGCTGCCATTCACGGTGAAATTGAGCCGGAAATCCCTGAATATCATCAAAGCGAACATTACGTTCGCCATCGGCATCAAAGTGATTGCGCTGCTATTGGTCATTCCGGGTTGGCTGACCCTGTGGATCGCCATCATGTCGGATATGGGCGCTACCCTTCTGGTTGCACTCAACAGCTTGCGGCTGATGCGCGTAAAAGAGTAACGAAAAGAGCTTTCCAGCCAACTGGAAAGCTCTTTTCTGAAATACATAGTAGGGCACTGTAGACGTCAAGTTGAATTTGACACTTTTTGCTCGTTTGCCTTTTACACTTCTGCCGAAAACAATGATTTCCGGTTCCTCATCCGATGACTGTCGTCATCACTATGTATGATTGATTATTGCATTTAAAATGAGCCACTTGTGCATTCTTCTGAGCCACCGAGTGTGGACAACTGAGCCACTCAGTGCGGACACTATACCACTTATACGCTTGATGCCTTTTCTCCCCTATACTTGAGATGCATGCCGTCGGCATGACATTGAAGTATGGGGGTTTTGTTTTGATTGATGGTCGCAAGATACTGGAACTTCATTTTGATGGGATCAGTCAACGCACGATCAGTGCGAGCACCGGACATTCGAGGAACACGGTGAGCGATGTGATTCAACGGGCCACAGAGCGTGGCATCGACAGCTTGGAAGACAGGATGACAAAAAAATGGCTGTATGAGTTCTTGTTCCCTGAGCGTGAACCGATGGAAAAGAGGCTGGGACATAACTCAGTAGATTTATAACAAAGAGGCCACCTGGAGCGACTTGTTCGCTCCAGGTGGCCTCTTGTCATTTTTATGGGTTCGTGCACGCATTTTGGACTAAACAGATAGGGGCGACCTCTGATAAAGTTAAAGTGACCAAACCATAACTTTGGAGGTGCCCCTATGTACAAAGAGTATACCATGAACCAATTGGTTTTGCCCCTAGATTTAGAAGTCCGTCTCCAGGAAAACGATATCGCCTTCGCTGTCCACGACCTTGTCGAACAGATCCCCGACGAGGCCTTCGAGCCGTTCTGGATGGGCTACACTCAATTGGACATAAATGAAGAGGTCGATTAGACTGAAACAAATTATGAACACGAGGAGAACATTAGACATGACAAAGAGAGCGCACCGCGTTTACACAGATGAATTTAAAGAACAGGTCGTCCAGCTCTATCTCAACGGGAAGCCGAGGATCGATATCGTTCGCGAGTACGATTTGACACCATCGGCACTGGGACGTTGGATCAACCAGAGCCGTACGA
>NZ_JACSLF010000022.1:0-4712 GCF_018617975.1 Exiguobacterium sp. s21
GGTAAGATGGGTGTAGCTCATAGCGATTCCTCCGTCTGAATGTTTGTGTGGTAACTTCATTCTACACGAGGCCGTCGCTATGGGCTTTTCTGCGTTCACGTTCAGGTGTTGCACTTAATTTTATAATTCATCATATAAAAACACCATTCAACCGAATGATGTTCCTCGATTCATAAATTAAATTTTAACCTTTTCATTTTATGCACAAAAAATCTTCATATACAAAGAGAATGACAAGTTGCTCTTTGTATATGAAGTTCAATTATTTTTTAGCTTTGGCAATTTCTTTTGCAAAACGATTCTTTACAGTATCTTTCATCTTCTCATGTTTTGCTTTATCGTTGTCATGCCCATGTTCTGCTAAGTTAACGATTTGATCCGTGCTCTCTAAATTAAATCTACCATTGGTCATATTAATGACGCCGTACTCGCCATTAGTATTTTTCTTAAGATAAATAATATATTGTTGTCCTCTTGAAATTTCTTGATAGTTCTCAACAGACAATATCTTGGAACCGTCTTCTAACAAAGCAATCGGCTCTATAACAGAAATCTTTTTATTGTCCGCTACCTTTTCTGAAGCTGGTTGTTTCAAAACTTGTTCAACCGTAATCGATGTCTTTGTGTAAAAATCTTCGATAGCTTTTGGTAAACCTTCTTCTTCATCACTACTTGGTACATATTTCACGATGTGTTCACGATCCATAAAGTCTTCATTTGTGCTTGCTATAACCACTAATTCTGCATCAGCAAACAATTCAGCCTCTGTTTCATATTCAACAAAGTTACCATGTGTGACAACACGCTCAACTTCACTATTTTCATTCGTACTACTTTGACTCACATTAACTTCGCTTGAGCTAATTTTCTTAGAATTAATCTCATTAGACCCGGTATCAACGTTATCTCCATTACACCCAACTAACAGTAAAGAAGCTGTCATTGCCGAAAGAAGAAAATATGTGCTTTTCATTTAAACTCCTCCTTTTACCACTTTTTATTAATTTCTCCAGAATCATAACTTGTTAGAGTAGAAGGAATGTTATACCACCCTTGAACCATAACAGAGTTATATGGAGGCGTCACATGGGCCATTTTCAACGTATGACCAACTTCATGGGCAGCATTATAATTTACCCGTGAAGAAGTAAATGTTGATTGTGCTCTCATTTGGTTATCGTAAATAAATACTGTTGTATAATCCCAGTACCCACCCACTGCTGCTTGCGTACCCGTGCTAGTATAAGGAATGATTTGTCCTAACAGACCACTAACAGATGTATTTCCTACATAATAAATATCGGGACGCGCCGACGTTGAAGTCGTTTTTTTAATGTTAACTTTTGAATTTGCATTCCAATAAGAACGGGCAACATCGTAGTTCCCAACGTATCCATATGTACTAACGCTTGAATGATAGTAAGCATATGGTGCGGCATTATTTTTCCTGCCTCCTGCAAAATAGTCAGCTTGTGCTACAGATTCAAAACATACGGTAGTGAAGAATACGGCTGTAAACAATGCCATCCAAACTTTAAAACGTTTTTTCTTTGTATTAAACATAAATATTCCCTCCTTTTTGTTTTTCAATGCCTTGTCATAAAGACATCATAATTCTATCGTATTTTTCTTTTTATCCCTATAATGGATTGTTTAATTTTTACATAAAAATACGCATCTAAAAATTTAGGTCGAGAGATGGATTGCAACGGGATGACGACTAGCGAAAAAATGTGAGTCATATGTAGCTTTATTCAATCTTCTGATATTCAGTGACCTGTATATTAAATTTGATTACCATCAGAACAGACTCTAACGAATAATCAATACGAATCGTATCCAAATAAAAGCACCATCGTTAAATTGTACTAGAGGATTATGCACGAGCCTGGTCCATTATTCCTTCTTATGTCCGACGCCCTCGGACACGAATCACTCTTTGAACCGGCACTTGATGAGCCGATGCCCATGCATCCCTTCATATTCAAATTCATCCTTGGATAGTTCAGAGACGACAAAGCCAAAGTCCCCCTCTGCCAATAGTATCTGTGCGATGCAATAATTTATCATAAAATAACAAGGAGAGGGGACTGCTTCAAGTAAATTCTTATCATTCTAATCTAATGATAAATGATACAAATCAGAAAGGATTTATGTAAATTTTGACTATATTTAGTTAGTTCACTTGACTGTAACTTATTATAAGGAACTTACACTCACCCCTCTTAATTTAAGAAAACCATAAAGAGAGTTTAATCAGACAGCCTATGCCCTTGCATTTGACTTTGCTCTTACGCTCCGTGCCTCCCGTCAGAAAGGGCCAGGAACATAGCGATGCGTTTTAAAGCAGCTCTTGTTATCGGGCCGTCAGGGGGGCAGCGGTGCGATGAGCGACTTCGCCACGAGGCGTTAGACGCTCACGCATGAGCCTGGATCACCATTCCTTCTCCCATGCCCCGTCTTCAGAGACTCCCCAATCCTCGAACCGATACTTGATGAGCCAATGGACATGCATCACCTCATATTCGAATACACCCTTGGATAGCTCTGAGACGACGAAACTGACGTCCCCATTCGCCACCACCCATGTCCCATATAGATACATTTTCTTGATCGGACGCGCTTCTGCATCCAGGTAAATCAATACCCGGAAATAGGGCGAGTTCCGTCCTTCATCGAACCGGACGACCTTCTCGACGCCATGTTCCCTGTCGACGACACGCATCCACTCGGGATGTTCCATCAGTTCCGAGAACACCGTCCGGACGAACGGATCCAATCCTTCGAACGCATAGTCATCAAGCAGGAACGTATCGAACATCAAAAACAGAAGAAGGACACACTAACTTTTGAGAAAGGATGAACCCTATGCGACCACTTGACCGTCCCTATACGATGGCCAAATGGAAGACGAATAAAGAATGGAAAGCCAATCTCGAGTTCCACATCAATTATTAAAGTCACCGTCTCATCAAAGAAGGACCAAAGAACCTGAGTCCGATGGAATTCCGGACTCAGGTTCTAGTGGTGGATGAACAAGTTAATTAGCACCTAACTTCTTAGGTTTATTTCATGTTCTTTGCTAGAGTCCCTTTTTCATTAAAGTATTTGAGAACCCTTTGTTTCCATCTTATCTTTATCACTTCATTCTTATTTTTCCGCTTCTAATCTTGATACTTTTCCATTTTTTTCGACTACTGCTATTTCTTCTTTTATATCTATTCCTTGGATACTATATATTTCAGTTCCTTCAGCAAATTTATTAGAAGATAAATTAATACTATCGCTTTCTTGATCTAAAAATGTTTCGACTTGACCAATTTTTTCGCCTAAATCCTCATTATTAATCTTATTCTCTGTAGGAATGTAATGAGTATTATTGTACTTTACAAAATCAAAAGCCCAAGAAGACGAGGTGGTATTACATCCAACCAACAAGAAACAAACTGAGACTATACATACCAGAACTTTTTTCATAAGAACATCTCCTTAATTATCATATATATCTATACATTAACTCAATAATTACAGAATAACCATATTTAAATGGTAATAAAAACAAAATCATTACCATATTGTTGAATAAATGTGTGGATTAAGGTTACTTTATTTGAAATAATAACCATATAAAAAATTTAGGGGGTATTAATTTGAAGAAAGTTCTAATTTTAGGTATTTTGTTCAGTGCATTATTTTTTACTGTTCAACATGTAGATGCATACGCACTATTAGGTGGAAAACACAGCACCGCTAGTCTTAATTATGCAATAAAGCAATTCGATGGAACCTATACAAAAGTAGGAGCGCCTCTTAATAGCGCAGTGGCAGATTGGAATGCTACAGCTACAAAAGTTTCTTTTAATGCAAATCAGACTAGCTATAAAATAACAGTAACAGCTAAAAATTTTGGTAACGTAAGTTGGTCTGGGTACTGTTCTAACAGCAAAGATTTTTCTGGTAATTACACTAGTTCTGCAATTTCTGGAAACCTTTACTACTTAAATCAAGCTAGTTATACAGCTAGTAAAGTTAAAGGGGTTTGGGCTCATGAATTTGGTCATGCTTTAGGACTAGCTCATGTCTCTCAAACAAATAAACTAATGTACAATAATGATGGACGAACAGTTTATAAACCTACAACTGATGAAATTAATGGGGTTAATAGTCTTTACAAATAAGTTTTAAAAAGGGAGAAAATTTAAAATGAATAAAAAAAGAATTTTATTAGTCAGCTTCTTAACAACTGTAATTTTAGGTACTGTATTCTTTATTAAGACGTCGAATTTCCCTGTCTTTTCTCAAGAAATTGGAGTTTCGGTAGTTGAAGAATATACACAAGTCGAAAATTTAAAATCTGATTCCGATTATATTGTTGATGCGAAAGTGTTAGAGACCGAATCGTTCTTATACGAGGGTCTTCCTTTTACACTTTCTAAATTAAAAATCAAGGAAACATTTAAAGGTGAATTTAAGAAAAACGATGTAATCAATGTTTTAGAAACTGGAGGAGTTATTGATAACACCGAGTACACAGTTGAACATGATAAGAATTTAAAAAAGAATTCAGATGTAGTACTTTATTTGTATGAGTATGAAGGCCCTATAAAAAAAGATATAGAGAAATATAAACTGTACCCTGAGTAGTAGACACTAAAAAAAAGTCTACTGCTCAGGGTTTTTGTGTACACTGGACTAAATCATATTGGGAGTGA
>NZ_JACSLF010000023.1:0-2527 GCF_018617975.1 Exiguobacterium sp. s21
TTAGACTAGATCAAAGCCTCGACCGATTAGTATCATTCAGCTCCACACGTCGCCGTGCTTCCACCCATGACCTATCTACCTCATCGTCTCTGAGGGGTCTTTCTTGATTGCTCAAAGGGAAATCTCATCTCGGAGGGGGCTTCATGCTTAGATGCTTTCAGCACTTATCCCGTCCGCACGTAGCTACCCAGCGATGCTCCTGGCGGAACAACTGGTACACCAGCGGTGCGTCCATCCCGGTCCTCTCGTACTAAGGACAGCTCTCCTCAAATTTCCTGCGCCCACGACGGATAGGGACCGAACTGTCTCACGACGTTCTGAACCCAGCTCGCGTACCGCTTTAATGGGCGAACAGCCCAACCCTTGGGACCTACTCCAGCCCCAGGATGCGATGAGCCGACATCGAGGTGCCAAACCTCCCCGTCGATGTGGACTCTTGGGGGAGATCAGCCTGTTATCCCCAGGGTAGCTTTTATCCGTTGAGCGATGGCCCTTCCATGCGGAACCACCGGATCACTAAGCCCGACTTTCGTCCCTGCTCGACTTGTAGGTCTCGCAGTCAAGCTCCCTTCTGCCTTTGCACTCTTCGAATGATTTCCAACCATTCTGAGGGAACCTTTGGGCGCCTCCGTTACTGTTTAGGAGGCGACCGCCCCAGTCAAACTACCCACCTGACACGGTCCTCCAGCCGGATCACGGCTGCGAGTTAGAGACTCTATACGCAAAGGGTGGTATCCCAAGGGTGTCTCCACCGAAGCTGGCGCTCCGGCTTCACAAACTCCCACCTATCCTGTACATCGCGTACAAAGCCTCAATATCAGGCTGTAGTAAAGCTCCATGGGGTCTTTCCGTCCTGTCGCGGGTAACCTGCATCTTCACAGGTACTATGATTTCACCGGGTCTCTCGTTGAGACAGTGCCCAAATCGTTACGCCTTTCGTGCGGGTCGGAACTTACCCGACAAGGAATTTCGCTACCTTAGGACCGTTATAGTTACGGCCGCCGTTTACTGGGGCTTCGGTTCAGTGCTTCTCTTGCGATGACACATCCCCTTAACCTTCCAGCACCGGGCAGGCGTCAGCCCCTATACTTCATCTTGCGATTTAGCAGAGACCTGTGTTTTTGCTAAACAGTCGTTTGGGCCTATTCACTGCGGCTTATGTTGCCATAAGCGTCCCTTCTCCCGAAGTTACGGGACCATTTTGCCGAGTTCCTTAACGAGAGTTATCCCGCGCGTCTTAGAATTCTCATCTCGCCTACCTGTGTCGGTTTACGGTACTGGCGCCGACCTCCTTACTAGAGGCTTTTCTTGGCAGCGTGAAATCCGGTACTTCGCCCTACGGGCTCCACGTCACAGCTCAGCCTTGTGTGTCGGGCGGATTTGCCAACCCGACGGCCTCGCTGCTTGTCCGTGCACTTCCAGTCGCACGGTTACCTTATCCTTCTGCGTCCCCCCATCGTTCAAACGGTGGTACGGCGGTACAGGAATATCAACCTGTTGTCCATCGCCTACGCCTTTCGGCCTCGGCTTAGGTCCAGACTAACCCTGAGCGGACGAGCCTTCCTCAGGAAACCTTGGGCTTTCGACGGAGGGGATTCTCACCCCTCTTTTCGCTACTCACACCGGCATTCTCACTTCCAAGCGCTCCACGGCTCCTCACGATACCGCTTCACTGCTGCTTGGAACGCTCCCCTACCATCCCTTACGGGATCCATAGCTTCGGTGGTATGTTTAGCCCCGTTACATTTTCGGCGCGGCGTCACTCGACTAGTGAGCTATTACGCACTCTTTGAATGATGGCTGCTTCTAAGCCAACATCCTAGTTGTCTGTGCAACGCCACATCCTTTTCCACTTAACATACACTTGGGGACCTTAGCTGATGGTCTGGGCTGTTTCCCTTTCGACTACGGATCTTATCACTCGCAGTCTGACTCCCGAGTACAAGTTGCCGGCATTCGGAGTTTGACTGAATTCGGTAACCCTGTGGGGGCCCCTAGTCCAATCAGTGCTCTACCTCCGGAACTCTTCACCTCGAGGCTAGCCCTAAAGCTATTTCGGGGAGAACCAGCTATCTCCAGGTTCGATTGGCATTTCACCGCTACCCACACCTCATCCCCGCACTTTTCAACGTGCGTGGGTTCGGACCTCCAGTCAGTGTTACCTGACCTTCATCCTGGACATGGGTAGATCACCTGGTTTCGGGTCTACGACGACGGACTGATGCGCCCTATTCAGACTCGCTTTCGCTGCGGCTCCGCCTCATCGGCTTAACCTCGCCCGCCATCGTAACTCGCCGGTTCATTCTACAAAAGGCACGCCATCACCCGTTAACGGGCTCTGACTACTTGTAGGCATACGGTTTCAGGATCTGTTTCACTCCCCTTCCGGGGTGCTTTTCACCTTTCCCTCACGGTACTGGTTCACTATCGGTCACTAGGAAGTATTTAGCCTTGGGAGATGGTCCTCCCGGATTCCGACGGGGTTTCACGTGTCCCGCCGTACTCAGGATCCACTCTGGAGGGGATA
>NZ_JACSLF010000024.1:0-2895 GCF_018617975.1 Exiguobacterium sp. s21
TCGTACGGCTCTGGTTGATCCAACGTCCCAGTGCCGATGGTGTCAAATCGTACTCGCGAACGATATCGATCCTCGGCTTCCCGTTGAGACAGAGCTGGACGACCTGTTCTTTAAATTCATCTGTGTAGACGCGGTGCGCTCTCTTTGTCATGTCTGATGTTCTCCTCGTGTTCATAATTTGTTTCAGTCTAATCGACCTCTTCATTTATGTCCAATTGAGTGTAGCCCATCCATCGCTTCCGACACGGTCACGCATGGAACGTCGGTATACTCTGGATTGAGCTGGATGTCCCACGTCAAAGATGCTTCTCTTGTGATTTGACGTTCGTGTATGACTACGGTCTCGGGCTCGTCCGCACCTCCACCGAGGTGTTCCGGAAAGGCATCGCAGAACGTTGCCACGGTAGGACGATCTCAGATGTAGCGCGTGAATACGGATTACCTTACACGACGGTGGAACGATGGTTTTATCGGTACGCCTCAGTAGAGACAGAGAAGCATACGACAGACGTCCTCATCGACGAGTTCGCCACACGAAAAGGACATCACTATGCGACAATCGCCCTCGATGCGGAGAGTGGTCGGCTCCTGTCCATTGTCCCGGGAAGGGACGTCACGGCCATCACGGCTGCACTCCAAGGCATAGCCGGAGACATCCGTTCTGTCGTCAGTGACTTTGCACCGGCAATGGCGAAGGCCGTCGCACATGTCTTCCCGGATGCGAAACATGTGCTGGATCGTTTCCATCTCATCCAGTTCTTCACGGACGCCCTTCGCCGTCGGCGTCGTTTTTTGAACGAGGTGAAACGTCACCATCATGTCCGTGTGATTGACCGTGCTCTCGCCTGTCGTCCGGAGACGCTGTCCCCCGAAGACCGGGAGGTCGCCGATTCTTGCCTTCGGGAAGATCCGTTCACCCGGGACCTCTATCAAGGACTTCAACATATTCGATATGTGCTGAAGGCCACGTGCCATGGACAGGCGAAACGTCGACTGACCGATTGGTTGGATCGTTATCAGTCCCATCCTTGCGGGCCTCTGGCGAAGATCGCGAAATCGATCCAGAACCGAGAGGAAGCGATGCGTCGAACAATCGTGTCCAGTCTATCGAACGGAAAGATGGAAGGAACGAACAACAAAATCAAGCTTATCAAACGCCGTGGTTATGGCTACCGAAACCTCGAACGTTTCTTTTTGAGATTACGCTTCGAGCTTGGTCGTTAAAATAGCAACCACGTGTTATGGTGATGAGCCAATGATTATAGCGTGTGATAGTTGCGGAAACAAATCGAGGATTCTTCGTTCCATCGCGCTAGGTTTTAAACGGAAATGAATGAAAAAAAGAGCGTTGATGAATCATCAAGGAAAGGGCAAGCGTTCAAATGAGCCTGAAAAAACAACTACACAAGGCGATCCTCTCAAATGACCGAGCGACCGTTCAACGTCTAGTGAAGCCGCTCGCTCACGAAGTGGTGTTAGATACATTTCTTGAAGTTGCGTTTGATACGGATGATTTAGCGGTCTACGAAATCGTATGCGATCAGATTCAAGTTGAGCAGACTGCGGATTGGGAAGAGGCTGCGTCGCTTCTCATGAGCCAACCGTTCTGTCACCATCCTCATGCCTATGAACGGGCCTACGAACATGCGAAACGTGCTGTCGTGCTTGATTCTAGTCGCATAGATCTAAAGGAATACTTGCTCTTTTTCAATGCGATTCCCGACAAATTAATGACGGATGATGAAGCGAACGAATTAGCGACCGAGATTCTAAAGCTGCGGCCAACAAGTCAGGTCGCTAAGATGCATCTTCTGTAAAACGATGACTAGAGTCATGCTGGATGATTATTCCAAGTGACAACGTCCGATGATACAATTAATGTAAGTCAGCCCTCTAGGAGGCGACAACATGCGTTGGATGATTCGGCTTGGCTTGACCGCAGTGCTTACGGTAGGAACGGTCTTTATTGGACTTCGTCTCATCAGCTTGTTGATGGAATGGTGGTATGAGCCTCCGACCTCGGGGTTAAAGTTGCGACCGACACCGGCAGAATCTGAGTATTTGATGGAGTCGTCCGAAGGAAAGATGAGGATACCGAAAGAAGAAGAACAGTCTCGTCTGAAACTGGACTATTTGGATTATACGATTGATTCTGTGACTACCGTCATCGAACGAGGCGATGGCCTCTTCTATTGGGTGTTGTTACTAGCCTGTGTATTGCTTAGCGGAGTGATTTTTGCCGCTAACATTCGTTTTCAGCACCGCAAGCGAGCTGACGAAACAGCTTCGTTCACGACGCGGACGTTCTCGCGTCATTCAGTCCCGAGCTCGATAACGAGTGTCGAAGAACCGGCTTGGACAGGTGTGACGATTCGGGACGCTCTCATCGCGTTCAATCAGGCGTTACCGCCGGCGAAGAAATGGTTGCCGACAGAAACGGTTTTAGAGTGGGCACGGCGCATCGAATTGACGGACATCGATTTCAAGCCATATTTGGACGAGCGCTATGGAATGACAGATTCGGTGACTCGGGAAGAAGTTGACCGCTTCCACAGAAGGCTCGAGCAGTATCAAGACCGTCTAACTCGTTGAGTAAACGTATAAACAATTCATCGTGTTTGATTGAACAACAAGATAGCGGTGAATATGGGAGGTGAAACTGGATGAAACTGCAGATTGAGAGGATATTTATAACCGATGAATCAAGAGTATTTGATGCCGATTTATCAGGTGGTGAAGTGATTGTTCTGGTGAATCAGGATGGCCAGGTCGTCTATTGGAATGAGCGAATGATACGACTGCCGTTTCATTTCGTGTTCTGCCCGAGGTATCGCCGAAAACTGTTCGATGACGACCTGTTCGAGCGACGGTTCAAAGAGATCGTCCACGATGTCT
>NZ_JACSLF010000025.1:0-1693 GCF_018617975.1 Exiguobacterium sp. s21
GTGGTTCTTACGCAATGTTGGTGAATGATGATGAGCAATCGCCCGAAGGTGGTCGCTCATTTTTTTGGAATATCAGTGAGCACAACTCGGATCGGGATTTCGACAAAGCACCCGAATTCTGAGCAAGTCAAAATTTCCCCTTCCGTACATGAGTCGCTTCATCATCTTTAGACGATTGACGTTTCCTTCCACGTAACCATTGCTTTCTTCAAACTGACAGGCTGCCAGGATCACCTCTACATTTTGTTTGAGGCGACCCACGAAACGCTTCAGTCCGGGATGTGATGTGACTTGTGGATTGGTGATCAACGAAAGGAGATGCCCCGCGTCCCGTTCCCGAATCGCTTCCCGAAATCCTTGAATGAAACAGAACGGGATGGCGAGGTCTTCGTAACGGACCAACAGGTACGAGACATCGATGGTGTCATCCGTCCTAGTGACAGGCCATTGCCAGAGTAGACGACAGGCATCCTTGCGCGATACGAAAACCTGGGGTTCGGGAAGACCCTCACTCCGGGCGTCACGTGAACGGTGACGGACCGCGCCAAACGAGCCTCTGTAACCTAATTGTCTCAGATGAGCGTCCGTTTCCTGGAGTGTGTATCGATTTCGGACACATTCCCTCAATTGTGGCATGAAACGATCGATCAAGTGAGGTCTTTGTCGTTTCGGCGGGGAGGGTTCGTAAGCCGGATCACTGTATTTTTTGACGGTCCTCCAATTCAAGCTGAGCATCTGGGCGATCGCATTCAGACTCATCCCTTGGCGGTGCATGCTTTGAACCCTTTCGACCAACGGTCGTTTTGTCTCGTTCTCGGATCCAGTCGGATGTTGCGGTTTCAAACCGTATGATACGGCACCTTTCGGATTTACAGGGATTCGAGAGGGGAGGACACGCTGGCATATCGAATTGAGGCATCGCCATAGGTTATCTACGAGGTGGAAGCGGTCGCTCACCACTACGATGTCCTGGTCGAGCAATGCCTCTTGATAGGCTGGGAATCGATCGACCGATGCGCGGATAGGCCGTTTCTCCAGATTCACAAGCCAATCCTTCAACGTGTCTGCTTCGCGGGTCCGCAGCAGGTCGATGGGACGATGGGTGGTCGCGTCACAGATGATGGTCCCGTATCGGTGACCCTTTTTGAAGGCGAAGTCATCAATGCCGATCACCTCAGCGCAGGGGCTCGGGACGGGAACGCGTCGTAGCACCCTAAGTAGTGTGTCGTGACTGATTCGAAAACCTAGGACGGTCGTAACACGCTCGGCTTCCTTCGCACTCATGGCCAACATTAAAGTGGACAACACACGCTCCGTACGGAGCGTTCTCCGCGAATGAGAAATGGCCCACGGCAATCGCTCTGTAAAGATGGAACGTTGGCATATTGAGTTGTCGCAGAACCATTTCGGTACTTGAATGTTCAGACGGAAAACTTGATGTATTCCTGAGAAGTCTTTTAGCCGCCGTGTCGTGAAACTGTGACGTCGGTGACAAAACCGACCACAGTCTGGACAGCATGCACCGCTGGACACGAGACGAGCGGCACAGTGTCTCACCCCATCGTGTGAGTGAGCACTCGTGACGCACAGTCGATCATCTAAGAACTCCAACTCGTTCATGAGAATCAATCCTTTTTGATTTTATTCCCATAATGTCGGTATCACTACCTCACCAACATTGCGTAAGAACCAC
>NZ_JACSLF010000026.1:0-1612 GCF_018617975.1 Exiguobacterium sp. s21
TGAAGTGCTCCCTGTCAAGTAGACAGGACAAATAATGAAAACCAGCCTAGGCGGCTTGAGACCTGTATTCGACAGGGCTCAAGCCGTTTAGTCGTTTCTGGAAACGATCGTGGTTGTAGAACGATATGTAGTTCTCGATGGCCCTCGTGAGTTCGCTATAGGCCTGGAACTCACGCAAGTAGTACATCTCCACTTTCAAGGTGCCCCAAAAACTCTCGATCGGGGCGTTGTCGATGCAACGCCCGACCCGGGACATGCTGCGGGTCATTCCTGCGTCTTCTACCATCTGTTTGAACCCTCTTGAGGTATATTGGAACCCTCGGTCGCTATGGATCATCGGACGTGCTCCTGTACGGAGCCCCGCGATGGCTGGCATCATCGTCTGGAAGATGAGCCCGTTGTTGTTGGACCTTCCGATGCGGTAGGCGACGATCGAGCCGTCATACAGGTCGATGATCGCGCTCAGATACGCCTTCTTCCCGGTCCCATACTTGAACTCGGTGACGTCGGTGCACCATTTCTCGTCCGGGCGGGACGCACTGAATTCTCGGTTCATCAGGTTCTCGGCCACATGTTGCGGCGTTGACTTCTTATGTCTCTTCCGCTTCCGGCGGATGACCGATTGGATCCCATGGCTATGCATCAAGCGATAGATTCGCTTTTCATTGAATGGGGACAGGCTCTGTTGCCGGCGCAGCCGATTAATTGTCATCGTGATCCGACGGTACCCGTATGTGCCGTTCGCCTGGTCATAGAGTAGACGAATGTCCTCCAGAAGCTTCTCGTTCTCTTCTTGACGCACCGGTATGGTGCGGTTCAACCATTTGTAATAAGCCGCCCGTGAGATGCCGGCGACTCGACAGAGGAGGACGACCGAGATGGCCTCCTCTTCGTATAATTCTTTGATGGCGATATATCGTTGCTGTAGCCGTACCTGGCTGATCACGACCTCCTCTCGATCTCCTCTAACTTTTTTAGGAACAGGTTGTCCGCACGAAGAAGTTCGTTCTCAAGCTCCATTTGCCGGATCCGGCGTTTCAGCTTCTCCTCTTCACTTAGTTCGTCCTCTGGCTTCGTACGCCCACGGCGGTCCAGGAGCGCTTCTGCCCCGTCCGTGTCATACTTCTTGACCCAGCCATAGATTTGCCCATAAGACACCTGATATTGTTCCGCGGTCTGTTGGTAGTTGCGTCCATTCTCTAAACAGTATTTCACGATCTCGAAGCGCTCTTCGAATGTAGTTTTTCTTCCTTTTGTCATAGCTCGATTCATCCCTTTTCTCGAATCTGTTAACTCGCTATGACTAGTATACTTCTTAATCCATTTTCGAAGAACAGATCCATCACTGATTTGATGGTTGGAGAGGACTTCCACCGTGGTGGCCCCATCGAGATAGTCACGGACGGCGGCAATCTTTTGTTCCTTGGTGTAATGTCTCCAGGTCCTCGATTCCTTCAACGCGTCGATCCCGCCGGTATCGAATTTCACTTTCCACACCCGGAGGGTATTCTCAGAGACGTTATGCGCTTCCATGATTTCCTTCCACGTATAGGTTTCTTCTTCCATCATGCGCAGCGCAGCCAGTTTTTGTTCGATCGAATGCCGACTTCTC
>NZ_JACSLF010000027.1:0-1459 GCF_018617975.1 Exiguobacterium sp. s21
TAAACTGTACCCTGAGTAGTAGACACTAAAAAAAAGTCTACTGCTCAGGGTTTTTGTGTACACTGGACTAAATCATATTGGGAGTGAATTCGAGTGTCGAAGAAGATATTTACGTCAAAAGAAATAGATGCGCTAGCCGCAAATCCTTACGTTAAATCTGTGAGCCCGAAAGGGATCACGTATACCGATGAGTTTAAGGAACTTTTTATAGCACAGACGTTGGAAGGAAAGTTCCCTGTGGAAATCTTCCGGGGATGTGGATTCGATGTGGAGGTACTCGGTGAACGGCGTATGAGTTCTTGTAAAAATCGTTGGACACGAGCTTACCGAAAAGATGGGGTAATGGGGCTGCGCGATACACGATCAAGTAATTCAGGACGTTGGAGAGATAAAGAGCTGTCGACAGAAGAACGGTACGCGAAGCTCGAGGCCGAAAACAAACTGTTGAAAGCAGAGGTCGAACTATTAAAGGAGATCCGCCTGGCGGAAGGGAGAGGAAAGCTGGACTTAACGCATCGCAAAAGTATGAGCTGATTCAAGGTGTCATCATCAAGCACAAAATGAAGGGGATGGTCAGCCATCTCTGCCAGGTGGCCGGGGTGTCACGTCAGGGATACCACGCCTATTTCTCGGAACGGAGGAGACAGACCAGACAGGAGCGCGAATCGAAAGACGTGGCTCTTCGTGACCTCGTTCTGAAGGCGTTCCACTTCAAGAAGCGCAAGAAGGGTGCTAGGCAGATCAAGATGGTGCTGTCTGGTCATTTCGGTGTGACGATGAACCTGAAGTGTATCCGACGTATCATGCGGAAATACAACATCGTGTGTCCAATCCGCAAGGCGAAGCCATACAAACGGCTCATTAAGGCGACGGCCGAGCACCGGGTGGTGCCGAATCGCCTCAAACGCGAATTCAAACAGGGCACTCCCTACAAGGTGCTTCTCACCGATATCACCTACATATTTTACGGGAACGGTAAGCGAGCCTATCTTTCGACCATCGTGGACGGTTCGACCAATGAGGTACTGGCGCATCAACTCTCTGAGAACATCAATCTCGACATTGTATTGGATACGTTGAAGCGTTTACGGAAGAACCGGAGGATTCGCTTGGACAAGGACGCATTCATCCATTCAGATCAAGGAGGGCACTACACGAGCCCGACCTATCAGAAAGAGGTGAAGCGTATGAAGCTAGGTCAATCCATGTCCCGACGGGGCAACTGTTGGGATAACGCTGTCCAGGAATCATTCTTTGGACATTTCAAGGATATCGTCGAGTTAAAGGCCTGTACCACGTTCGATTCACTACAGCGTGAAATCCGAAAAACCATTAACTATTACAACCATCATCGTTATCAATGGAACATGAAAAAGATGACTCCCGTACAGTACAGGAATCATCTCCTTGAATCAGCATAAGTTTTTTTATTAATGTCCTTTACAAGGGGTACAGATTA
>NZ_JACSLF010000028.1:0-1236 GCF_018617975.1 Exiguobacterium sp. s21
GCGGCCACACCCGTTCCCATGCCGAACACGGAAGTTAAGCGCTTCAGCGCCGAAAGTAGTTGGGGGTCTCCCCCTGTGAGGATAGGACGCTGCCAGGCTGATTGTTTTTTTGAAAAAATTATTGACTTTACTCTCGATGACATTTAAAATAGGTAAAGTCGATACAATAATTATTTAAAACGGTCCCGTGGTGTAGTGGTTAACATGTCTGCCTGTCACGCAGAAGATCGCGGGTTCGAATCCCGTCGGGACCGCCATTTTTTTATTTAAACTTAATAAGTTGGCTTTGTAGCTCAGTTGGTAGAGCAAAGGACTGAAAATCCTTGTGTCGGCGGTTCGATTCCGTCCAAAGCCACCATTTACAGCGCCGGTGTAGCTCAGTTGGTAGAGCATCTGACTTGTAATCAGAGGGTCGAGGGTTCGAATCCTTTCGCCGGCACCATTTTTCTCATGGCGGTTGTGGCGAAGTGGTTAACGCACCGGATTGTGATTCCGGCATTCGAGGGTTCAATTCCCTTCAGCCGCCCCATTTTAAAAAATTAATGAGCCATTAGCTCAGTTGGTAGAGCATCTGACTTTTAATCAGAGGGTCGCAGGTTCGAGCCCTGCATGGCTCACCATTTCTCATTAATTTCTATACTTAAATATTATATGCGGGTGTGGCGGAATTGGTAGACGCGCTAGACTTAGGATCTAGTGTCTTTGACGTGGGGGTTCGAGTCCCTTCACCCGCATCTCTAATCTAACTTTATATTGCGGAAGTAGTTCAGTGGTAGAATACGACCTTGCCAAGGTCGGGGTCGCGGGTTCGAATCCCGTCTTCCGCTCCAATTATATGCGGTCGTGGCGGAATCGGTAGACGCGCTAGGTTGAGGGCCTAGTGGTGGTTAACACCGTGGAGGTTCAAGTCCTCTCGACCGCATTAATGCACCCTTAGCTCAGCTGGATAGAGCGTTAGACTACGAATCTAAAGGCCGGGAGTTCGAATCTCTCAGGGTGCACCATTTATAACGGGAAGTAGCTCAGCTTGGTAGAGCACTTGGTTTGGGACCAAGGGGTCGCAGGTTCGAATCCTGTCTTCCCGACCATTTCTTAATTCAATTTGGTCTTTGAAAACTGAACGATGAGGCAAAAATGTTTTACAATGTTTGAATGAAGCGCAAGCTTCGTCATTTTTAAAGAGCTATATCAAATTCTTTGGAGAGTTTGATCCTGGCTCAGGACGAACGCTGGCGG
>NZ_JACSLF010000029.1:0-1016 GCF_018617975.1 Exiguobacterium sp. s21
AAAGATGACTCCCGTACAGTACAGGAATCATCTCCTTGAATCAGCATAAGTTTTTTTATTAATGTCCTTTACAAGGGGTACAGATTAATATGTAGTTACAGGTTTATATCAAGGGAAATTTCAACACGAAAACGACTTAGAAAACTTAACGCCTTCAGAAGGGAATGTCGGTGAGTTAGCAGAAGTTGAATCTATTGAAAATTTAAACTTAGATAACTAAACGAAAATATTAATCAATTTTTAAACCATAAGAAAGACATATTTTTGTGTAGTGCAAAATAGGAGTGGTTCTTACGCAATGTTGGTGAAAGATGACGTGCGATTGCCTGAGGGTGGTCGCTCATTTTTTTGCAATATCATTTAACACAGCTTGGCTCGGGATTTCGACAAAGTACCCGAATCCTGAGCAAGTCAAAATTTCCCTTTCCATACATGAGTCGCTTCAACATCTTTAGACGATTGACGTTCCCTTCCACGTAACCGTTGCTTTCTTCAAACCGACAAGCTGCCAGGATCACCTCTATATTTTGTTTGAGTCGTCCCACGAAACGCTTCAGTCCAGGATGTGATGTGACCTGTGGATTGGTGATCAACGAAAGGAGATGCTCCGCGTCCCGTTCCCGAATCGCTTCTCGAAATCCTTGAATGAAACAGAACGGGACGGCGAGGTCTCCGTAACGGACCAACAGGTACGAGACATCGATGGTGTCATCCGGCCTGGTCGCAGGCCATTGCCAGAGTAGGCGACAGACATCCTTGCGCGATATAAAAACCTGTGGTTCGGGAAGTGGATTGTCAACACTTAACTGGACATTTTTTAAGAGGTCTCTTTTTTTGTATTCTTTCGGTATCAGGTAACCTAATGTCCCATGGATTCTGATGTGATTGAACCAATGTATGTAATCACGTAATTCACGGTCGAGAACTGTCAGATTCGGGAAAGTCTGCTTCTTGACGAACTCGATTTTGAGAACCTTGTACGTCGCCTCTGACACTGCGTTGTCGTAAGGACACCC
>NZ_JACSLF010000030.1:0-851 GCF_018617975.1 Exiguobacterium sp. s21
CTCCATCCGACGAAAGCGCAACAGGCCATCTTGGAGCGGATGATGGACACCTACATCCGCACGGCGAACCAGCTCGTCGCGGCCATGGTCCAGGCCCGGGAGAGCTTGAATCTGACGAGCAAACATGTCACGGTGGACCTGCCGAGCGCCGTCAAGAACCAGGCCATCCAGGACGCGAAGAGCATGTTCAAGAGGGCGAAGAAGAAGGACTTCCAGGTCGTCCCGGTCCTCAAGAAACCGTACTGCACCTGGAACAACCAGAACTACTCGTTCGACTTCGAGTCGGTCTCCCTCCCGATCATCATCGACGGGAAGGTGAAGAAGACGGCCATCCGCGCCGAGATGGTCGACCCGGACAACCGGAACGCCACCCTCCTCGCCAACAAGCTCGGGACGCTGCGCATCACGAGGAAGTCGAAGAAATGGATCGCCCAGATCGCCGTCACGATTCGCACGACGGAGAAGACGGGCACCAACGTGCTCGGGGTGGACCTCGGTCTGAAAGTCCCTGCCGTCGCATCGACCGATTGCGAAAAGGCGCGGTTCTTCGGGAACGGACGCGAGAACAAGTACATGAAACGCAAGTTCCGGGTGAAGCGGAAAGAACTCGGTCAAAAGAAGAAACTGAAGGCGATCAAGAAACTGGACAACAAAGAACAGCGCTGGATGCGAGACAAGGACCACAAGGTGAGCCGTGGAATCGTCGACTTCGCGAAAGAGAACCATATCACTGTCATCCGCCTCGAAAGGCTGGCGAACATACGACAGACGGCAAGAACAAGCCGTAAAAACGCCAAGAACCTGCACACCTGGTCGTTCCATCGCTTAGCCACATTCATCGAATACAAGGC
>NZ_JACSLF010000004.1:0-229696 GCF_018617975.1 Exiguobacterium sp. s21
AAAAAGATGACTCCCGTACAGTACAGGAATCATCTCCTTGAATCAGCATAAGTTTTTTTATTAATGTCCTTTACAAGGGGTACAGATTAATGTGAGGACGCGTTTCTGATTAGTTGCGAATCATATAATCGAAAGCACCGAGTGCGGCAGTCGCACCAGATCCCATCGAGATGATGATTTGTTTGTAGGCGCTGTTCGTGCAGTCGCCTGCTGCGAACACGCCTGGGATGTTCGTCGCGCCGTGACGGTCGACGACGATCTCACCGAAGTTGTTGCGTTCGACCGAGTCGAGCCAGTCCGTGTTCGGGACGAGTCCGATTTGGACGAAGACACCTTCGAGTTCAACGTGATGCGTCTCGTTCGTCTCACGAGACAAGTACGAGATGCCGTTCACTTTGTCCGTACCCGTGATTTCTGTCGTCTGTGCGTTCGTGACGACGGTCACGTTCGGGAGGCTGTGGAGACGGTCTTGAAGCACTTGGTCGGCTTTGAGTTCAGAAGCGAACTCGAGCACCGTCACGTGTTTAACAATCCCAGCGAGGTCGATCGCTGCTTCAATTCCAGAGTTGCCGCCACCGATGACTGCGACGCGCTTGCCTTCGAAGAGAGGGCCGTCACAGTGCGGGCAGTAGGCCACACCTTTGTTTTTGAACTCAGCTTCACCTGGGACGTTGACGTTACGCCAGCGTGCACCAGTCGACAGGATGACGCTCTTACTCTTCAAGATGGCACCATTCTCAAGTTCGACTTCGACGAGGTCAGTTTTCTCAAGACGCTTCGCGCGTTGGAGATTCATGACGTCGATGCCGTATTCTTTCACGTGCTCTTCCAAGCTCGCGACGAGTTTCGGGCCTTCCGTGTAAGATGTGCCGATGAAGTTCTCAATCCCCATCGTGTCCATTACTTGACCACCAAAGCGTTCCGCGACGATGCCGGTCCGGATGCCTTTACGAGCCGCGTAAACCGCTGCGCTCGCACCAGCTGGGCCGCCACCGATGACGAGGACGTCATACGGGTCTTTGTTTTCAAATGCCGAAGCGTCAGGACCAGTTCCGAGTTTCGCCAAAATCTCTTCAAGTGACATGCGTCCGTTGCCGAACGCCTCACCGTTCAAGAAGACGGTCGGGACAGCCATGATCTCTTTCGCTTCCACTTCTGCCTTGAACGCGCCACCGTCGATCATCGTGTGTGAGATGTTCGGGTTGAGGACGCTCATGACGTTGAGTGCCTGGACGACGTCCGGGCAGTTATGGCAGCTGAGGCTGATATACGATTCGAAGTGGTACGTGCCTTGAATGTTTTGAATTTGTTTGATCGCATCCGCGTCCACTTTCGGCGCCCGGCCGCTCACTTGGAGCAACGCGAGGACGAGTGACGTGAACTCGTGACCGAGCGGGATCCCTGCGAAGACAATCCCTGTCTCTTCAGACGGGCGGTTCACGCTAAAGCTTGGTGTGCGTTCGAGCGTGACGTTCTCGACCGAAATGCGTGACGACATGCTCGCGAGTTCGTTCACGAGGTCGAGCATCTCTTTAGAGACCGCGTCATCTCCAGCGCTGACACGGAGGACGACATCGCCCTCCATGAGCTGGAGATATTGGTCCAACTGTTGTTTAATGTCTGCTTCTAACATGAAATCCGCTCCTTACAACTTGCCGACGAGGTCGAGGCTCGGGCGAAGTGTTGCAGATCCTTCTTCCCATTTAGCCGGGCAAACTTCGCCTGGGTTGTTGCGGACGTATTGTGCCGCTTTGACTTTGTTGACGAGTGTGCTCGCGTCACGGCCGATGCCGCCTGCGTTGATTTCAACTGTTTGGATGACGCCGTCTGGGTCGATGATGAACGTACCGCGGTCAGCAAGGCCATCTTCTTCGTTCAAGACGTCGAAGTTACGTGAGATTGTGTGTGATGGGTCACCAATCATGATGTACTCGATTTTACCGATTTTCTCAGACGTTTCGTGCCATGCTTTGTGCGTGAAGTGTGTGTCAGTCGATACTGAGTAGACTTCGACGCCGAGGTTTTTAAGTGTCGCGTATTCGTTTTGAAGGTCTTCAAGTTCAGTCGGGCAGACGAATGTGAAGTCAGCTGGGTAGAAGCAAACGACGCTCCATTGACCTTTGAAGTCGTTGTCCGATACTTCGAGGAATTCACCTGTTTGGAATGCTTGTGCTTTGAACGGTAAGATTTCTTTGCCGATTAATGACATGGGATATGTCCTCCTTAGTTTTTTACTCTAGTGGACTTTCGTCTCTACTAGAATAATTATAATGTAATACTAACTTCATATAACCCGCCAAAAATGTCAAGGCGTTTGCATGCTTGGTAAAAAGTTGATATATCAACGGTAAATGGATAATACGCATGGTAAAAGGGAAGAAAACGGTTACAAAATAAATGTGAGTTTTTTTCAATAACCTATGCAAAAAAAATAAAACCTTACTCATAGATATAGATTTGCTGAAGAAATGAACACACGATTCTCGTAATAAGTCGTCACATTATCAATTACAAATAAAAAACCTCAATCTAAAGCAGATTAAGGTTGTTGAATCTTATTGATGATATGTTGATTAAATTCTACTCGGTCTATACCTTTATGCAGGCGAGCGTGACAGTTCGGACAAACTGCTACGACTTGATCCGGTTGCGATAAGCCATCATCGGATTCTTTATAGAGCGAGTGGAGCTCGAGATAAGGTCCGTTTTCCGTTTCAAACGGAGCTGGTTGCCCACAAGCTTCGCAACAGTTATTGGCACGAGCCAGCACATAATAAAGAAGCGCTGCTGTTTGTTCGCGAACTTGTAACTTTCGAGCGGACATACTTAAGCCGGTGGCTCGTTTGGGATCGCGTGATGCAATTTCCTCTAACTCTTCAATTGATTTATAGCGCATCGTCGATGAGAACTGATGAGCTTCTTCCTGAATTACATGCAGTGGTTCAAACGCAAAGACGATCACTTCTCGTTGATTGTGATATTTATCAATTCCAAATTGAATATCAAAACCAATTAAAATGAGTTGATCGACAAAGCGGTAAGTCCCTCGTCCAAGCGATTCGAATAAATAAACGTCTTCACCATTTTCTACATGGTTAAGGAGCGCTTTATTTCCGAAAGAAAACGATTGATTCCCTTCCTGTCCTTCTCCGCTGTAATAGTAGAGACCGTCATCTTCATTCCAGCCATTTTTATAGCCAAACTCTTTATCCATTCCACTATCGAATATAAAGATGAGTTTATGTTTGTTTGGGGTACTAATCCCTCGTTGTCGACTTCCACCATAACGATCGTGAAGTTCAGAGCGTTTATACAACTTATTTTTTTCGAACAGCATATGACACCTCATTCCCAAGAATTTCTTCTACGTTAAATTGTATCACGTCTCCATATGAATAAATGAAAAAGACAGAGGTCGCCCTCTGCCTTTCCATTATTCAGCCATCAACGCACACACCGCATTCGAATAGGAGACCGGGTCTTCAATCGGTAACCCTTCGATGAGGAGCGCTTGCTGATAGAGCAAATCGGTATACTGTTTCGCTTTCGCTTCATCTTCCTTGTAGATGCGCTGTAACGTCTGGAAGATGGCGTGGTCGGCGTTCACTTCAAGCACTTTCTCAGCTTTCATGCCGCTGCCGTTTGGCATCGTGTTCAAAATCTTCTCCATCTCGATTGAGACGTCGCCGGCGACCGTCAAGCAGACCGGATGTGACTTGAGACGTGTCGAGGCGCGCACTTCTTTGACGCGGTCGCCCAGTTCTTGTTTCATGAAGGCGAACAAGTCCTTGTTGTCCTCGTTGAGGGAATGGGCCGCCTCGTCATCGAGCCCGAGGTCACCGCTCGCGATCGACTTGAACTCTTTGTCGTCATACGACTGGAGCATCTTGATGGCGAACTCGTCGATTTCTTCAGTGAAGTAGAGAATCTCGAACCCTTCTTCTTTCAAGCGTTCCGCCTGAGGGAGAAGGTCGATGCGGTGAATCGATTCACCCGTCGCGTAATAGATGTACTTTTGATCGTCTTTCATGCGCTCGACGTACTCTTTGAGCGTGACGAGCTTGTTCTCGTTCGACGAGTGGAACAAGAGCAAGTCTTTCAACTCGTCCTTGGCGGCACCGAACTGATCGTAGACGCCGAACTTGAGCTGACGGCCGAACGACTCGAAGAACTTCTCGTAGTCTTCGCGCTCGTTTTGGAGCATCTTCTCGAGCATGCCTTTGATTTTCGACTTCACGTTTTTGGCGATGACGCGAAGTTGGCGGTCCTGTTGCAGCATCTCCCGGGAAATGTTGAGCGACAGGTCTTCCGAGTCGACCATCCCTTTGACGAAACCGAAATAGTCCGGGAGCAGGTCAGGCGACTTCTCCATAATCAAGACGCCGTTCGAGTACAGCTCGAGCCCTTTCTCGAACTCTTTCGTGTAATAGTCGAACGGGACCGTCGATGGGATGTAGAGGATCGACTGGTAGCGGATCGTGCCGTCGACGTTCAAGTGCAGGTGCTTGAGCGGCTCGTCGAAGCCGTAACGTTTCTCATGATAGAACGCCTTATAGTCCTCGTCCGACAGTTCGCTCTTCCGTTTGCGCCAAATCGGCACCATGCTGTTGACCGTCTCTTCTTCGATATAGTCCTCATACTCTTCTGAATCGTCTTTTTGACGGTGCTTCGTCACGTCGAGCTTGATCGGATAGCGGATGAAGTCCGAATGCTTCTTGATGAGCGAACGGATCTCGTACTCTTCGAGGAATGATGAGTACGTCTCGTCGTCCGTGTCAGCTTTCACATGTAACGTGATCTCGGTCCCGACGTCGGTCTTATCTGTCGGCTCGATCGTATAGCCGTCCGTGCCTTCCGACTCCCACAAGTAGCCTTGTTCGCTGTCGACCGAGCGGGTGCGGACCGTCACACGGTCTGCCACCATGAACGCCGAGTAGAAGCCGACCCCGAACTGGCCGATGAGGCTGTGGTCTTCTTCCATCTTCGTCGCCTGCTTCATCGCGAGCGAGCCGCTCTTGGCGATAATCCCGAGGTTCGATTCGAGCTCGTCGGCCGTCATCCCGATTCCGGTGTCGCGGATGGTGATCGTGCGGGCGTCTTTGTCGAGCTCGACTTTAATGAAATAGTCGTCCTTGTTGAAGTCGATCGCCTCATCTGACAAGGCCCGGTAATACATCTTGTCGATGGCGTCACTCGCGTTCGAGATGAGCTCACGGAGGAAGATGTCCTTATGCGTATAGATTGAGTGGACCATCAACTCTAAAATTCGTTTCGATTCGGCTTGAAACTGTTTCTTTGTCATGATCGTTCTCCTTTTTATTTGTTCGATTTTGGCACTCTACCAATAAGAGTGCTAACACTATTGATTATCCTAATTTTTAGGAAGATGTCAAGGTGCTTACTAAAGTATGAAATATAAAAATAGACTAGATGAAGGGATTGCTTCACCTAGTCTATTATGAAAATCCTAAATTATTCGGACCAATAGTCCACGTATAATTGTTCGAAGTTATCAAACGAAAAACTTTTTGCTTCAGATTGAGCCTTTCCAAAGTAAACGTAAAGTTGAGTCGTGAATTCGTATTCTTCCATTCCGAATTCGTCATCATACTCCCCGACCCAATACATTTTCGTATCGTTCGAAGTAGTCGACAAAAATGATAACTTGTCAGATCCTGCATCTTCGATGAGAACTTTGCTATTCTCATCGACTGGCAGCGAAATCGTCTTTTCAATCGAATCAATTGAAGATCCGTCTTCCACATTAATATTTAACTGATCAACAGAAATTCCTAAACCTTCGTAATAAGTGGCTACACCTAACATGGATAAATAATCAATGACGCGTGTTTTAGCAATGGCGTTAAATTTAGGTGCATCGCCTTCTGAGAATTCACTATTCTCGATTTTTTCAAAAGTGGCGTTCACAGCGATAAGATCATTTTCTACAATACGTTCATTATTAAATGAAGCAGGGTTATATTCGAGGATGGCAGTATGCTCATTGGCAGAATCGCGAACTCGAACGGTAAGTGTTTGAATCCCAGCCTCTGAAGTTTGCGTGTTATAAACGTGTGCGATGAAGGAAAATTCTTTTCCTGTATAGTCTGCCGGTTTCCGCAGAGTTTGATTGATATCGTTCCCTTTCAGCTCTGTAAGCTTGAAATTATGTGCAATAGCTTCAGAATCATCCACGTTTGTTGCATCTGCTTCCTTAGCCGTCTCTTCTGTAACTGGTTCAGTGCTTGAATCAGTCTCTGTTTCTACTGGTGTTTCTGTTGTCGAATCTACTAGGTCTTTACTCTCAGTGACAGCTTGTTCTTCCGTGGAATTACATCCTACCAGTAAAAATGATAAGGCCAACATGGTTAATCCTTTTTTCAAAACTTTTTCCTCCTATTTTTGGAAATGATTAATCCGTATGGAAATCAAAAAACACAAATCAAATTATAACATCCAATTAATTGAAATTGATATTCTAAATTTGTGAACAATTAATCTTGACGTGATTCATGTAAACGTATATTGTTGAGTACATGCGATGAGCTGGTCTATGTAAGACGGCGGACATTCCTTCGGGAGCACGTTGTGGAGCGTGGTTCGACGCGGTAGACTTTTCGAGAGCACCTCTAGTGAGAGGTGCTCATTTTTTTGTATATGGGGGATTATGATGCAACTACATACCATCCATCACGTGGCGCTTATCGCCTCAAATTATAACGAGGCGAAACGGTTCTACATCGATATCCTCGGTTTCGACGTCATCCGCGAGCATCATCGTCTGGACAAAGGCGACCACAAGATCGACCTGCGGCTCGGCGCGTACGAGCTCGAGCTGTTCATCAAACCGGATAGCCCGAAACGGCCGAGCTTCCCGGAGGCGTGCGGATTGCGTCATCTCGCCTTTAAAGTCGACGACATCGAGTCGGTCGTCGCTGAACTGAATACGCATGGTGTCACGACGGAACCGATTCGGCATGACACGTTCACGGGCGAGAAGATGACGTTCTTCTTCGACCCAGACGGTCTGCCACTCGAGCTACATGAATAAAGCCCCTTCACGCGAAGGGGCTTTTGTTATGAGCGCACATACGACAAGAGCATTTCTCGCAACATCCGTTGTTGGATCAATGGCTCGATATCGTCCTCTAAATAACTGATGTGAGACTTCAAAATGATATTGTTGCCGAACGTCCCGAACGCGTTGATGATGGTGACGACGGTCGTTTTCACATCGATGTCGCCTCGAAGCGAGCCGTCCGTCTTCCCATGCTCAATGAGCGGTTCGAGCGTCTCCATGATCTCGCGCTGTAGTCCGATGTAGTTATCGATTCCGGGAAGGGGACTTACGACGAACGAGGCATAACTCTCGAACGCCTCACGGAAGCGAGAGTGACTCGTCCGTTTCATTTGTTGGTCGAGCAAGTAGTCAATGATCGCCTCGAGTCGCGAGTACGCATCTCCCGTCCGGCTCGTCAATTCCTTGAACGCGTCAAGCGTCGGTGCCAAGTTACGGACAGCCGCTGCGACAATCAATTGATCTTTTTTCGGGAAATAGCGAAACAGTGTCGCGACCCCAATTTCGGCGGCATCAGCGATATCCTGCATTTGGACGCGCTCGAATCCGTCTTTAAGAAACAGGGTTTCAGCCTGACTGATGATGCGATTTAATCGTTCTTCTTTGTTTTGTTGACGTTTACTCATATCATCACCTCTTTGTTCTCTTGTCATTATAACGCTTTGAAGCAGTTTCGTTGAGAATCGAATGTGCATCGACTACTATTATGATAGTTAGACTATCATAATTTAAGATTGGAGCTGGAACAATGCGGTTAACGGGGAAAGTAGCGGTCATTACGGGGGCAGGCAGCGGTATGGGTGAAGAAACGGCCAAACTGTTCGCACGCGAAGGAGCGACGGTTGTCGCGACAGACATCAATGTAGACGCGGTGACACGTGTCGTCGAAACGATCCGGGCGAACGGAGGAGAGGCGCTCGCGCTTCAGCACGACGTCACTTCGCGCAGTGATTGGGAGAGAATTTATGATGAAGTGCAATCGGTGTGCGGGAAGCTCGATATTCTCGTCAACAATGCGGGCATCGCGCTTGCAAAACCGTTCTTGGAACAGACCGAGGACGACTGGTCACGGACGTATCGAATCAATATCGATGGCGTCATGCTCGGGACGCAGTATGCCATCCCGCTCATGGAGCAAAACGGCGGCGGTTCGATTGTCAACATCTCATCCATCTCGGCGCTCACAGGCATGGCCGGTGCCGGTGCCTATACGGCCTCGAAAGGAGCCGTCCGGTCGCTCACGAAAGCGGCAGCCGTCGATTACGGCAAGCACAACATTCGTGTCAACTCGGTCCATCCGGGCTATATCGTGACACCGATGAGTGCGCCGCACATGGAGCACCCGGACTATAAACAACATTTCTTGAATCAAATCGCCTTGCCGAATCTCGGTCGGGCTGAAGAAGTGGCGACAGCCGTCCTCTTCCTCGCGTCGGATGAGGCGAATCACATCACGGGAATCGAGCTTCCGGTCGATGGGGGCGTCACAGCAAAATAAGCAACATCACTCGTTCGGGTCAGGGGAAAAATTCCTCTGACCTGTTTTTAATTTATTTGTCGAAAAAACCATATTAAAGATAGACAAATTGAGCGTTTCCTAAAATAGCGCCTCTCGGTCCACATCGAGGACGCGAAAGGTCGCGCGAGTCAGATGAAACACGTCGTCGTCAAATAAGTACACATGAAACAAGGAGTTCGCTGCGGCGAACTCCTTGTTTTGCCTTCTACTCGAGAATGCCGAGGAGCTCCATGACCAATAAAACGAACAGTCCGGAGCCGAGAACGGCCGCGAAGAAGACGAGCACGGCGTACTCTTTTTGTTTCAAGATGGCCCACCATCCGGTCACGAACGCTCCGAGCCCAAGGACGAAGAATGTGGTCATGTAGCTGAGCCGTAGCATGTTCGCGGCGTTGTCGCTCCAGAGCGTCGAGTGGAAGGTCGTATCGAAGTTATCGAGCAGGAGGAACGGCACGTACATGGCGAGGAACAAGCCGATGAGGATAATCGACCACTTGCCGACCGAGGTGCGTGGGAACAAGGCGCCATTCATGACGATTCACCTCTTTTCATTACAAAATCATCTGTATAGGACTATTCCCGTTTTGGTGAAAAGTTGACGAATTTCGTTGAAACGACATGATATAGTCGAAATGAGAGAGTGAGGGATGGCTATGGTCGAACAGTTCAAGATGAGACGCGTTTGGGAGGATGCGCTCGAGATGAATGTGGCATTGACGTTAAAAGCAAAATGGTGCAAGGTCACGGTGGACGAGTATGTCACCGCATCCGATATCGAAGCGCTCGTCTCTACGTTATCCGCGTTCAATGCACGAAACGGGAAGTCGCCCCAGACGTGGAGACTCAATGTTCCGCTCGTCCACGTCTCCTTGACGTTCGAACTGGCGAATGCGAGAGGGACCGTGCAAATCAACGCCGTGGTCGAACAAATGAAAGGCGATGGGGGAGACATGAACGCGTCCTTCTTGTTCGAGACGACGATGGGGCAACTCGATGATTTGAGCGCTCAACTCAAACGTTTCATCCGTCGTGAGATCGACCATGTCGACTCGCTCCGACCAGAATAAAGCAGCCTGAGACGTCTCAGGCTGCTTTTCAATACCATTCTTTCGGTTCGTAATTCAATTCGCGGAACAACTGCTCGCGCTCTTTTTTCGACAGGTCGCGCCATTGTCCGGGCGGGAGCTTGCCGAGCGTGATGTTCATGACACGTACGCGCTGAAGGCGGTACACTTCGTAACCGAGCGCTTCACACATGCGACGGATTTGGCGGTTGAGCCCTTGTGTCAGCGTGATGTTGAAATCGAACTTCGACAGTTGGTGGACTTTACACGGCAACGTCTTCTGGCCGAGGATTTTGACGCCGGCTTCCATCTGTTCGACGAACTCCGGGGTGATCGGCTTATCGACCGAGACGATGTATTCTTTCTCGTGCTCGCCCTCGGCGCGAAGAATCTCGTTGACGATATCACCGTCGTTCGTCATCAAGATGAGTCCTTCCGAGTCTTTATCGAGGCGGCCGATATTGAAGATGCGGAGCGGGTGATTGACGAGGTCGACCAAGTTGCCTTTGACTTTCTTCTCCGTCGTGCTCGTGATGCCGACCGGTTTATGGACGGCGATATAAACGTTGTTTCGAGCGACGCGGGCGGCCGAACCGTTGACGAGCACTTCGTCTCCTGGGTTCACTTGGTCCCCGATTTTCGCTTTCTTCCCGTTGATGGTGACCCGTCCTTCTTCGATGAGACGGTCGGCTTGACGGCGGGACGCCTTGCCGGATTCACTGATGAATTTGTTGATACGCATAGATCCACGTCCTTTTTTGGCTTCGTCCTCTCACTATAACGTATTTTACATGTGCCTGAAAGCGGGAAACGACCGAGTAGAGAGGATGTGGCATGATGGATCAGGCACGTGTGCTATTGCAAGACGCGATTCGATTTCAACAAGCGCTCATGACGTCGACGTTTCAGCCAGAGCTGATTGATGGGGCGTCCCCGGTTCTATGGTACGGGCGACCGACGGAGCAACAGTGGCTTACCATCGGGACGAACCCGCCGCACGGCGAATTTTTCGGACGGGACGGTGCCATTCGTAGAGGAGAATCACAAAAATTCTATTGGCGTGACGAATCACTCGACGCCTACCTGCAAGATGAACGTGCGCTCGAAGCGACGCTTGACTATGCTGCGACTTACTTTGAGGCCGGTCGGGCGACAACGAGCTGGTTCGGCAAACCTGGCGGAGCGAAACTCGAAGCCCTGCTTGAAGGCATGGGCCGCTCGTTCTACGATGGTTCCGCGCTCCATGTCGACTTCTTCAAATATGCGACATCGCGTCAGATGGGCCAATTGCGAACGGGACGCCAATGGATGGAGCACCCGACATCGCTCGATCTGCTCGAACGGACGATTCGTTATGTGAGCCCGTCCCGTTTGATCGTCCTGGGGCGGGATAACTGTGCGGCATTTGGTGGGTTCACGCACAGTGAACGGCTCGACGCGTATCCGAGTGCCCGGTTCGAGCTCGGTCATCATGCGACGCTCGGTGTCCCGATGGTCGGACTGCATTTCAAACCGTCCGAAGTGTTCGTCGGTCTCGGCAACGGTCGAGACGCGTTCGGGCTCCACCATGGCTCGTATGCGAAACGGGAGCATCTGATCCGAATCGGGGCGGCCATCGAAGCGAGCGCTCGTCGTTATTTTGGCTGAACGTCAAGCTTTGGCGGCTGGACGAGTGTGATACTGCCCCAAAAGTTGAACTTGTTGAAATCGATATAGCGGATGTCGCGGGAGCGGTTATCGAGCACCTCAAGCAAGATGACGTCGGGAAAGCCAGATTTGCGGAAGATGATGTACCCGATTCCGGTCACAGAGTGATTTTTATAGAACCCGTTCGCCATATTCAAGATGAACGGACGGTCGGCCGCGAGTTCGCGCTCGAACGTCGACCATTTCCATAGATACCGCGAGCTGCTGTGCCCTTTGTAGCCATAGTGGGCCCATAGTTTCGTGATGATCGTACTGATTCGAGTCGGCGGTGTACCCTTCTCATCTTTGAACTGATGGGCGAGCGCAATTTCACGCGCGTCTCGTTGAATCTCGACCACGTCCTCCGGGATGCGCGCATAGCCGAGGTCATGGTAATAGCGGAAAATGGCCGTCATCGAGGTGAGCGTACAATTGTTCTTGCCTCCGTTGAACGCTTTTTGAAGTAGCACCGGAACCCCGCTGATGCGCTTCTCGCTCTTGACCGTCCAATGGCCGTGATAGCGGTCGTTCACGTAGGCCTCGGGGTCGATGATTCCAGCATAGCCTTTCTTTGCCACTTCGAGCTGTCCGGCATAATGTTCGTCCATGACGCACCTCCCTTTTTCTTTATTATACAAACAACGCCCGTCCTCTGGAATGAGAGAACGGGCGTGTCGTCGTCAAAAGATGAGATGGGCGATCCCGACGATAATCGGTAACGTGATGATCGTCCGCAACAAGAAGATGAGAATGAGATCGAAGAACGAGATTGGCAATTTTGAGCCGAGCAACAATCCACCGACCTCAGACATGAAGATGAGCTGGGTGACGGACACACAGGCGATGACGAATCGCGTCAATTCACTCTCGATACCGCTACCAAGTACGGCCGGTAAGAACATATCGGCGAACCCGACGACCATCGTCTGGGCCGCGGCCTCTGCTTCTGGCACTTGCAACAACATGAGAATCGGTTCGAACGGTTTGCCGAGAATCGTGAACAATGACGTGTGTTCGGCGATGACGAGCGCAATCGTTCCGACTGACATAACGACCGGTAAAATCCCGAGCCACATATCGAGTACGTTTTGGAATCCGTCCTTGAACGTGGCGACGGCACCTTTACTCGATTTTGATTTGAGCAACGCTTGACGTAGTGCCCAGACGCGCATCGGGACGTTCGCCGGCACGGGTTCTTCGGGTTTCAGTTCTGTCTTTTCATATGCCGTGTCGGGCTTGCGAGACAACGGATAGATCCGCGGCATGATGAGCGCGGCGACGATGCCGGATAAGATGATGGTTCCATAATACTGCGGGAAGTATGCGTCGAGCTTCATATACGACAAGATGACGATTGTGAACGTGATTGAGACGACGGAGAACGTCGTGGCGATGATGGAGGCTTCCCGTTTCGTATAGTAACCTTCTTCATATTGTCTCGTCGTCAACAAAATCCCAATCGTGGCGTCTCCGACCCAAGATGCGAGCGCATCGAGCGAGGCCCGACCCGGTAGACGAAACAGCGGGCGCATCACTTTGATCAGCATCGTCCCGACGAACTCGAGCAACCCGAAATTTAGTAGGAGCGGCAATAAAATTCCGGCGAATAGAAATGTCGCGAACAAAATCGGAATCAGATCATACAACAACAATCCGCCTGTAAATTCGGACGTGATCGCCTCGGGACCGATGACGAGCAGCGTCATGACACCGGCGATGAAACCGATGACGCGCATCACAAACCAGAACGGTGTGACGTTGAATAACGTGTTCATGTGCGGACGCTCTAAAATGAACGCCGGTTTGACCGCGTACGTGATGAATGAACCGACGACCGAGATGCCCATCATGATGACGGCGAGCGTTGGAACGATGTCACCGATCAAGCCAATCAACCAGTTTGATAAAAAAGCGACCGGGATGGTGTACCCGTCCCCATCCGGAATTGGGACGATGAAGAATAGAATCCCGATGAGTGATGGAATGATGAATTTCATGTAATCTGCTGACGTGAATGTGGGCCCGTCATGACCGGGCCGGTTTGGTGTGTGATTCATTCAATTTACCCCTTTTCCCCGAAATAGTAATCGGTGCCTCACAAGTATGTCCCCAACATACGGTGTGTGAATGGCTTTGAAAGAATTGCTTCTTCTCGTTCATTATAGAGAAGTAGTCGCTAGGCAAGCAATCATCCGTTTTCATTTTCTGGAAAGAACGTGCGACTTACGAGCGAAGTATTCGTATTCTCTGTTTGACTTTAGTATGATGACGGCGAGTCTTACAAAATCGAGATATTCACCATATATATTTTAGGAACGGAGCGATAGAGATGAAATTAAGTGTACTGGATCAAGCACCGGTGACATCCGGTCATACGTCGGAACATGCGCTACAAAGTGCGGTCGAACTTGCCCAGGTAGCAGAAGAGTTAGGTTATTATCGGATGTGGATGGCCGAACATCACGGGGGCATGTCGTTCGCCAGTTCGGCTCCCGAAGTGATCACGGCTTATATCGCCGCCAAAACGGAACGGATTCGACTCGGGTCGGGTGGTGTTATGATGATGCATTACTCTCCCCTCAAGATGGCCGAGGTGTTCAAGACGCTCAGCGCGCTCGCGCCGGGACGCATCGACTTTGGAGTCGGGCGAGCACCGGGCGGGGACGCTAATGCGATTTATGCGATGTCGCAAGGGCAAAAACCGATGATGGACGGTCTTTATGAGAAGCTCGGAACGACGCTTCAACTCATCAATGATGAGGTGCCAGAGGAGCGATGGTATAAGAATACGCCGGCCGCTCCAGCGAGTGTGACGTTGCCAGAGGCGTGGTTGCTTGGGTCGAGTGGAAATAGTGCGGTCCAAGCGGGAAGAATGGGACTCGGCTATTCGTTCGCGCAATTTTTTAATGGGCAATTGAGCACGGATGCGCTCGATGCGTATCGCCATCACTTCACGCCGTCTGCTTTTATGGAAAAGCCCGAAATTAGTGTCACCTATCTCGTCACGACTGCCGAAACGGAAGAAGAAGCTGAGTACTTGGCTGGCCCATCTGATTTGTCGCGCTTATTCTTGATGAAAGGGCAAATTCGTCAGCTAATGACGCCGGAAGCGGCGCGCGACTATCCGCTCACAGAGATTGATCGCATTCATATTGCGAACAACCGCAATATTCATCTCGTCGGCACGCCGAAGCAGATTGCGACGCAACTTCAGGAAGAATCAATCCAGTATGGATTTGAAGAGGCGATGATTTGCAGCATCCAGCATACACAAGAGAGCCGCTTGAACGTCTATCGGTTGCTCGCCAAAGAACTTCTATGACGAAAACGCACCTATTCCTAACGGAAAGGTGCATTTGTCAGTTAGAGGAACAGTTGCATGAGCACGAACAAAGCGACAAGCCCGCCGAGCGAGACGGTAAAGAAAACGGCGACCGAACGTTCGTGATTGCGTAAGGTCGTATACACCCCCACGACGAACGCACCGAACGCGGCGACGACGGCAGCCCACGTGTTGTCGAATAGGGTGTCGAAATTGAATGGTTGACCCGACTGGACAATGAGGGCAGAGATGATTAAGAGAAAGAACACAGCGAGCAACAAGAGGACCGACCATTTCCCTGGACGTGTCTGTGGGTAGACGTTTCGACTGAGCATGATGGTTCACCTCGCTTTTTCAACTTTTACCTATCTATACCCGATTTTCAGTACATCTCAAAAAATGCTTCCCCTTTTTTTGAACGGTTTCGTGAACAACATCGTCTAAAACAACTAAACTAGAGGAAACGGATATTGCCTGGAGGTACAGTATGCAGCAGATGAAGATCGACCCGCATTATTTGTTTGATGTTTTCGTTCATTTATACCGGATGGTGTTTTTGATGGAAGTGACGCCTGACGGTTACCGTTATGTGCGCGTCAGTGAGCAGGGGAAACTGGCGTCCTCACTTCCGGAAGACGTAGGGGGACGTTATCTGCATGACATGTACGCGGCCGAGGTCGCTAACGAGCTGATTGTGCATTACGACGCAGTCGTCGCCTCGCATGAACCCGTCTATTTCATGTCGAAGATGAACATCGACGCCAACACGGCCCGATTCGCCTCATCCGTCCTCATGCCACTCGAGAACGAGGCGGGAGAGGTGCGTTACGTCCTCGGCTTGACGACGGACTTATCGGAAGAGGCGGAAATGAAATTGTTGAGTAGCATCGAGAATATCGACTACTTGACCGGGATGCCGAACTTGATGAAAGTGAAGCTCGAACTCGAGAAGTTGTTCCTGAAACAAGAAACGGAAGCGACGAGCGTCATGCGCCTGCACATCAATCGATTCAAAATCATTCTGTCCCTCCAAGGCGTGGAGCGGTCACATCGCCTGATTAAAGAGATGACTCGGCACTTGTCGAACCTATTGCCGAAAGGCTCAATCATCGGTCGCGTCGACGGGGAGGATTTTATCGCCGTCTTACCATACACGTCGGTCGAAACGGCGACGATGCATGGGGAGCGCCTGCTCGAGGCGATTGCCGACTACACGTACCAAGTTGCCGAGACGGAATTCGCCTTGTCCGGCTGCCTCGGAATCAGTGCGGGAACCGAGGATGCAGACCGGGTCATCATGAACGCGTCAACAGCACTCCTTGAGGCCAGACAGGCTGGGAAACAAATCATCAAAGTGTACGAGAAAGATGACTACGTGCAGCACTACATCGATGAGATGACGATTGAGATGGAACTCGTCAAAGGGTTGAAGGCGGATGAATTGAGCGTCGTCTACCAGCCGAAAGTCGGCTGTCAGGACGGAACGGTTCATTTCGAGGCGCTCGTGCGTTGGCAAAGCGCGGCACTCGGGAACGTCTCGCCGGAAACGTTTATTAAGATTGCCGAAAAATCACTTTTGATCGAGGATATTACCGAGTTCGTCTTTGATCGGGTCTGCCGTGACATGATTGATCAGCCGGACTTGTTTGAAGGCCGACGTGTCGCGATCAATGTCTCGCCGGTATTGTTCCGCCAAGATTATATTCAGCAGTTGTTACCGATTCTCTCGGCGTATGGCCTGCTGTCGGAACAGTTCGAGTTTGAAATCACAGAGCATACACTCATGCAAGAACCGCTCCTCGGCATTCAAACAGTCGATTATTTGAAAGCGAAGGGGTTCCGGATTTTGATTGACGATTTCGGGGTCAGCTATTCGTCGCTCAACTATTTAAAAATGTTTGATATCGATGGCATCAAGATCGACCGTTCGTTCATCAATCAATTGGACAAAGACAACGGGCTGAAAGAGTACGAAATCGTCAAACTGATCATCTCGCTCGCCAAGAAATTGAATTTAGAGGTCACGGCTGAAGGTGTTGAGACTGAAGTACAGTATCGTGCGATTGATCAGCTCGGATGTGACGAGGTTCAAGGATACTTTTTCAGTCGGCCCCTTCTACCATCCGGCCTCAAGCAGGCGCTTGAAGCGCTCGTCTCACAACATGCGGCGCTACGGCAACTCGAGTTGGCCACGACTTCGCCGTCGACGGTACTTGGTGAACAAGAAGCCGAGCGATTGAAGACGATTCTGCGCCTTGAGATTTTAAACACTCCGCGAGAGGAGCGCTATGATCGGATTACGCGACTTGTCGCGCGCACGCTGAACATGCCGGTCGCACTCATCTCGATTTTGACGACGGATCAACAATGGATCAAATCGTGCCAAGGGGTCGCGCTTGAAAATTCGAGCGTGGAGCGGAAGTGGACGTTGTGCGACCGTGTCGTGACAGGAAAATCGGCGCTCGTCATCGAGGATGTACGGACGGCCGAGGCGATGTCGGACAATCCGTTACTCGAAGGGATTGGTTTTTATGCCGGCGTGCCGCTCTTGACACGAAGCGGCCACGTCATCGGTACGCTATGCGTGACCGACGAACGGTCACGTCGCTTCGATACCGAGGTGCTGCAAACGCTCGAAGATTTCGCCCGATGGGTCATGGCGGAAATCGAATTGACCGAGCAAGCGCGAGCGCAAGCCCGACGGCAACAGACGCTCGAGTCGCTATATGAAGTGACGGCCATTCACGAACCGTTCAGTGATAAATTGAAACGGATTCAGACGGTGCTCCGTGACTGGATTGGATATTCCCACGCACTCGTTTTCTCGACGGAGTCCACCTATCGCGTCTTATCAGAGGATGGGGAAAGCAAACTCGATTGGACGGGAGACGAGTTGCAGCAACTACACGCGTTGACGACGATCGGTCATCAAAAGCTGGGTCGAAACGAATTCGTCATCGATGGAATCGAGTTTGCCTCGATGATCAGCCTGCCACTAGCGAATGAAGGGAAGACGTTCGGATGGGTCGTCTTTTTGGCTGACCAAGGCAGCTTGGACGATGTCGTCGACACGGTGACAATCAACGAGATGACCGATACGATCCTGCTCGTGACCCGCTGGATGGAGAACGAGATTCGACGTGAACGCAAGCATCAAGAAGTGATTGAGCTCATCACCCAAGATGGGCTGACGAAGCTGGCGAACCGGCATTCGCTCATGGCCGATTTGAGACAGAAAATGAATCGGAAGCAAACGGTCGCTCTGCTGTTTATCGATTTAGATGACTTTAAACCAGTAAACGATTCCTACGGTCATTTGATCGGGGACGAGGTGCTCATCGAGACGGCGAAACGAATCCGTACGTTCAGCCAAACGGTTTCAGGGAAAGCGTACCGATTTGCGGGCGACGAATTTTTAATCGTCATCGAAGCGGAGCCGGAAGCGCTCGATCCAACCGTGTTTGGCGAGTTGAATCATGTCATTTCCCAGGAAATGACGGTCGGGAACGGCTTGAGACTTAGATTATCAGCCAGTGTCGGTGTCGCCTACTCTAGGATGGACCAAGCATCCCTTGATGCGATCATCCATCACTCGGACGCGGCCATGTACGTCGCGAAAAACTGTGGCGGGGACGGATACTACGTGTACGACTCATATCAAGAAAACTGAAAAGGAGACAGACGATGGGGAAGTTGTGGCTGATTGAAGGGTTGCCTGGGAGCGGAAAGACGACATTCGCCGAAACGTTTGTGGCGAGCGGGAGTTCCTACAAATTCTATTCGGAAATCGATGCGTCCCACCCGGTCGATTTGCATGACGTCCATTGGGTCGAAGGGGACATACGGTTCGAGGGAGAGGTCATCGATCAAGATGGAGACGGTCGATTCGTCCGCTATCGGGCTGGAGAGGCCATCTACGGCACGGACGTCTATGAGTTACCGTTCGAGAAACATGTCGACCTCATGATCGGCCGCTGGCATCGGTTCGTGGAACGTGCACAAAGGGATGAGGTAGACTGTGTGTTCGAGTGTGCCATTCTTCAAAATCCGTTCACGATCGACATGGTGTCACAACACGTTCCGAACGAACAGATTGAGCGTTATATTGAGACCGTGGCGGCCCTGATCACTACGCTTGATCCGACGGTTGTGTACTTGGAGACGAACGATGTCCCGGCTGTGTTTCGTAATGTGTATGCGGAACGTCCGCCTGAGTGGCAACAAGGTTTCGTCGACTACTATACGACTCGTGCGTATGGCCGGGCGAACGGATTGGATGGAATCGAAGGAACGATTCGACTTCTGGAAGAACGGCAGCAACGTGAATTGAAGGTGTTGAGTCATTTGCCGCTACGAACGATTCGGATCGTCAATGACGAACGGAGAGCGCTCGAAGCGTTCGACAAATTATGGAATAAGGAAGGAGCCGGTCATGCAGACGCTTAAACAATATTCCGACCGCTTTTGGTACATGACCCCTGTCGCGGAGACCGATCGTCCGATTTTAGGAGCCGTTGTCGGTGATACACATACACTCATGATTGATGCAGGGAACTCCGAGGCGCATACGAACTTATTTTTAGACGCCTTGACCGTACAAGGAATCAAGCGCCCAACGCTCGTGGCGTTGACGCATTGGCACTGGGACCATGTTTTTGGATTGTCGGCATTGACCGATACTGTCTCGATTGCGAGCACGGCGACGAAAGCCGGGATGGAACGATTGTTACCTTATGCGTGGGATGATGGCTCCTTGGCCGAACGGGTCAGGGACGGACGCGAGATCGCGTTTTGTGCGGAAGCGATCCAACTCGAATATGGCGCGGAGCGGTCGATGCGCGTCGTCTTACCGACGCTGACGTTCGATGATACGCTCACCCTCGACCTCGGCGGGGTACACGTCATTCTGAAGCACGTTGGTGGAGATCACGCTGCTGATGCGGTCGTAGTTTATGTGCCAGAGGAAAAGGTGTTATTTTTAGGGGATGCCCTCTATGCGAACTTGTACGCGCCGTCTTGGCGAATGACTCCGACCCGGACATTACGTCTTTTAGATGTACTCGATCAGTTCGAGGCCGAGGCATACGTCTGGTCGCATGGACAAGTCGTGACTCGTGCCGAATATGAGAAAGACCGAGACATATTACGGAGTTTGGCCCAAATCACTATCGATTTCCCAGGAAATAAGGAAAAGATAACCGCACAGTACGAACGTTTGACGGGGCGCTCGGTCGACGAGGAAGAACAAGAGCTGATTTCGTTCTTCGTGAACGGCTCGAGTGGGGAAGCGTGATGGAAATCAAACGGATTCACGACGAAGACGAAACGTTTCAACAGTTTTTGAGGAGTCGGTTGCGAACGTTCAATGACGCTCACTCGATGCACCATCGCGAGATCCGCAATGCTGACGTCCCGGTCGTTCAGCTGAAAGTGGAACACGATGGGGACGTGATCGCAGGGTTGTTTGGGAGCGTCTATTGGGGCTGGTTCGACTTGGACCGGTTATGGGTCGCGTCAGAATATGCGGGAACAGGCCTGGGAAGCCGTCTGCTCGAGGAAGGGGAGCGGTTGGCCCGCGAACTCGGGGCGACGCGCGTCAAGTTGACGACGTTCTCGTTTCAGGCGAAGACGTTTTATGAGCGCTTCGGTTATGAGGTGGCGGGCGTCCTATACGACTATCCGCCGGGCTCTGATTACTATATGATGACGAAACGATTGATTGATGCATAAAAAAAGCGGCTCACGCGAGCCGCTTTTTTTAGTACACTTTATCCCCGTTGAAGATTGAGTTTTTCACCATGACGTAATCGACGGTGCGCAATGCATCGAGATTGTCCCCACCCGAGTAAGAGATGGCCGATTGGAGGTCTTGCTCCATCTCGGTCAACGTGTCTTGGAGCGCCCCTTTATGCTCGACGAACACTTTCTTGCCTTCGACGTTTTTCCGTTCCCCTTTTTGGAATTCAGAAGCCGACCCGAAGTATTCTTTGAGCAACTTCCCGTCCTGTTCGAACGTCTCGCCCGGTGACTCGTCGTGGCCGGCGAACAACGAACCGATCATGACCATCGATGCCCCAAAGCGAATCGATTTGGCGATGTCCCCATGTGTCCGGATGCCCCCATCCGCGATAATCGGTTTCGTCGCCGCCTTGGCACACCAACGGAGCGCGGCGAGTTGCCAACCGCCCGTGCCGAAGCCTGTCTTGATTTTCGTGATACAGACTTTGCCCGGTCCGATACCGACCTTCGTCGCATCCGCCCCGGCATGCTCGAGTTCCCGGACTGCTTCCGGGGTCCCGACGTTGCCGGCGATGACGAACGAGCCTGGAAGGTGGTGTTTGATGTGTTGAATCATGCGGATGACCGCGTTCGAATGACCGTGCGCGATATCGATCGTGATGAACTCCGGCGTATGCCCGGATTCGGCCAGCATCTCGACGAAGCGATATTCATCTTCCTTCACACCGACACTGATCGATGCATATAACCCGCGTCCATGCATGTCTTCGATGAACTTGAGCCGCGTCTCTGGATGGAAGCGATGCATGATGTAGAAGTAACCGTTCTCGGCCAGCGATAAGGCGACTTTCTCATCGATGATCGTCTGCATGTTGGCAGGCACGACCGGAAGTCGGAACGTAAAGCCCCCAAGCGTCACGCTCGCATCACATTCAGACCTGCTGTCGACGATACATTTTGCGGGAATCAATTGAATATCTTCATAATCAAATACTTTATCCATGTTGTCACACTCCTATTTACGAACAATTAGATTCGTTGAATGATAAATACTTCGTCCATTCGGTAATGTAACGTAAATTAGAGCATATGTCAAAGGGATATAGCGATAAAAGATAAAAATTCTTGATAATCGTTGGTTAATCCTCTTTAATGTTCGTGTTTGGGTACTGTCTTCTGTGTTTCACGTGAAAAAAGACCGCTCAGGAGCGGTCTTCAAAAACGACGTATTGGTTTCGCCCACGGGCCTTGGCTTCATATAGTGCCAAATCCGCATGTTTGAGCAATTGTTTCGTCGACGTTCCTGGTCGGTAAGGGGCGACCCCGACGCTCGAGGTTGTAACGAACGTATGTCCTTCGATTAACCACGGAAGTTGGAGCGCGGTGACAAGCTTTTCGGCCACTCGTCTCGGCGCATCGGATTCCGTGTAACGGATGAGCACCGAGAATTCGTCGCCGCCAAAGCGAGCGATCACGTCTTGGTTTCGCAGGACATCGGTCAGGCGAGCAGAGAATTGGCGTAGCAGTTCGTCGCCGATGTCATGTCCGAGTGTGTCGTTAATCTGTTTGAAACAGTCGATATCGAGCGAGAGGACGGCGAGAGACTCGTCCTCTTCATCCAATCGCACCAATGTCTCTTCCAAGTAGGCGAGGAAGTAGCGCCGATTCGGCAAGTCGGTCAACGTGTCATGGTAAGCCAGGTGCTTGAGCTGTTTCTCTAACACTTTGCGTTTCATGATCTCCCGCGTGACCGTCAAATAATGGAGCAGCTGGCCGACGTCGTCGTAAATCGCTTGAATCTTCATCTCGAGCCAAATCCAACGTCCATCCTGGTGCAGGTGACGAAATTCGAGGGTGAGCGGTTCGCTCGACGCTGTCATCGTGTCGAGTTGTCGTCTCGCGGACTCGACGTCATTCGGATGGATGAAGTCGAGCGTATTTTTACCCTCGTAAAGCTCGGGCGCATATCCAAGCACGGTCTTGTGGGACGGCGAAGCGTAGCGCACTTGACCGTCACGCTCGAGGATACAGACGAGGTCGCTCATGTTCTCCGTAATGAGGCGATATTGCGTCTCACTTTGGTGCAGGGCGCGCTCCATCTCACGCTTTTCGGTGACGTCGCGCAACAAAGTCATGACGGCAGTCGTTCCTTCGTAATCAATTAACAGGCTGCCGATGTCCATATGCAGTTTTCGACCGGCCGGCGTGACGAGCACGAGCTCTGTATCTTGGACCGGATCACCTTGGCGCAACGCCTGAAGGTGTGCCTTGGTCGTCTCATGATATTCCGTGGCGACGAACGTGAAAATCGATTCGCTCTCGATGTACGTCTCGCCAATCGTTTCTAGCGCCAAGGCGTTGGCGTATAGAATCACGCCGTCTTTATGAACGACGATCCCTTCAGGAATCGTCTCAATCAATTGGCGATACCGGCGCTCGCTCTCCTGAGTCGCACGCTCGGCATTTTTCTCCGGGGTGTGGTCGATAATGATGGCGAACAGTCCCGTGATATGCCCCTCGACTTCAATCGGAATATTCAAGATGGCCAAATCGAGCCAGTTGCCTGTCTTTTTCGGAGCGGTCATGCCGTATTTGTGCGGCGTGCCAGACAAGGCAAAGCGGAGCCCCTCATCGACAAGGGCCCGTTCTGACTCGGGCAACCATGACAAAAAAGACGCCCCCAACAAATCGGCTTCCTCGTAACCGGTAATCTGTGTGACGGCAGGGTTGATCGATTGGACGCGAAACGCGTCATCGAGGACGAAGATGCCATGCGGCGAGTAGCGCCGGAGCGACTCGTGCTGGTCTTTCAGAATCGACAGTTCGAGTTCACGACGCTTCCGCTCCGTCACTTCCCGGACGACCGAGATGACGTGTGTGCAGACGCCTGCCTCGTCGAAGACCGGGGTCACCTCGGATTCGTAGTAATGAACCGGTAGTTGAATCTCATGTGAGACGGGTTGGACCGAGTAAGAAGGTTCGGCCAGGCGGTAGTCTTCGAAGACGATACTCTTTCGCTCCCGAACAGCCTCCTCGTAATGTCGTGTGACGAGAGCGGCTGTCTCGGGCGGGACCATGTCCTCGACACGTTTCCCGATATCGGCATCTGTCCAGCCGATCGCCTGCTTCCCCGGCTCGTTTACAAATATATAGCGATAAGTTGAACCGTCCACTTCCATGAAGAAGACAAAATCAGAGATTTTGTCGAACGTTCGGAGGAGGACGGAGGAATAGTGTTGGATTGTCTGGTCGGCGTGCATCATGTCCCTCATTTCAATCAAAAAATTTTCGGCGCGTCATTCTCATATTACCGTAAGTGACGATGAAATGTGTGAACATTCTAAAAAAGACAGGACTGTAAAAAGTCCTGTCAGGCAGCTTGTTTCATTTCGGATCGCTCGTGGCGACCGTTCATCAAGTAATAGAGGAACAACGTAAAGGAGACGACGCCGGCAAGCAACAGATAGAGCGTTGAAAAACCGGTCAACGGAATGAGCAAGCCAATAAAATAAGGCCCGAATCCTAGACCTGCGTCCAAGGCGATGAAGAAGGTCGACGTGGCCATGCCCATCCGGTGAGGGGACGCCGCTTTGACGGCGATCGCTTGTGTGCCGGATTGGATATTCCCGAATCCTAATCCGATTAGCGCCCCGGCGAGTAACAGCATGACTGCGTTGTTTGCTTGGCTCAAGACGAGCATGCCGATCGCAAAGAAGGCGATGGCCGGGTACATGACGATGTTGGCCCCTCGCGCGTCCATCAGGCGCCCGGTGATGGGCCGCGAGATCAGGACCGCAATAGAATAGACAAGGAAGAAAATACTCGCCGCTTCCACGAGATCGAGTTCACTCGCATAGAAATTGATATAAGACAACACGCTCGAGTAACTGAGGGCGGCGACGCCAATGATGAGTGCAATTGGCAACGCCTTTGGTTCGACGAAGGCACTCAGTGACAAGCCCCGAACAACTTCCGGATTGTCAGCCTCAGGGACGTTCACGAACAAGGCACTTCCTAGACTGATGAGTCCAACGACGAGACAAGTTAGGAAGATGACCGAGAAGCTCGTGTACTGACTCATCATCAAGCCGACGAACGGGCCGATGGCGGTGGCGAGCGTCGAGCTCATGCTGTAATAGCCGATGCCTTCGCCTTTTCGAGAGCCGGGGATGACCTGGGCGACGATTGTTCCGGTCGCCGTACTCGACAGTCCCATTCCGAGGCCGTGAACGAAGCGGGTGAACAGCAAGAAGCCAACGCCGAGGTCGATAAAATAGAGCAAAATTGTCGCCGTGAAGAAGGTGAGACCGATGAGAAGCGTCTTACGCCGTCCAATCGAATCGATCAAGCGTCCGATGAAGAGTCTCCCGACGAGCGTCCCGATAATAAAAATGCCGGTGACAAGCCCGGCCTCGCTCGTCGAAGCCCCATATGTGGAAACGGCATGAACGCCGATGGTTACCATTAGTAAGAAGAAGATAAGCGTCAAGAAGAAGTTGACGAGGGAGATGATGAGAAAATCTTTCGTCCATAGTTTTTGTGCGGTCAGTTGCATCGTCGGCCCGCCTCCTGTTCCGTTTGATTATAAATAGTTAATAAACATAACTAAAGCAGTATAACAAACGAAGAGGGGTTTGTCCGAACAGACGCATTCCAATCAAAAAACCAATTCGCTAAAGCGAATCGGTTACGTCGAGCAATTATTGACGGTCCCAGAACCGTCCTTGCGCGATGCCGTCGATAAACGTATCGAAACCATCGAGACTATGTTGTTTGAACGTGTAGACGCCTGGTTGATCTGTCTTCACCCGGCAGCGGTCGAGCACTTCATCGTGGTGCAAATGTAGCGCGAGTGGCTTGAAGTGTTTATACGTGTTCTCGATGAACTCGAGCACGTCGTCCTCGACCGAGGTCGCCGTGCTGACGAGGAAAGCGGCATCGAACAGGCTCGAATCGACCGTATCATACGTCTCTTTCACTTTAAGGTCGCCGAGCGTATACGACTTCTTCCCGACGAGGCTGTAATTGACCTTGTTGTCAGCGAACACCTGGACCCACGCCTTCACTTGCGCGGCATCGACGTCTCCGGCAAGGAGGACGGCGACGCTCTTCGTGTCCGGTTTCGCGATTGTATTGGCCATGCTGAGCGCCGGTGAGGTCTTGTCCGAGACGACTTCATTGTTCTCGTCCGGAAGTTCGACGCCTAAGTTGTCAGCGACGACAGAGGCGAGGTGACGGTCGATGCGATTCAACAAATCGACGGCGTTCTCTTTGACCATGTCCGACTCACATTTGCCGAGCTCGAAGCTGTAAGCGTCTTGAATGTGCTGCTTTTCGACGTCGGTCATGCTGTTATAGAAGAGCTTCGCTTGCGAATAGAAGTCGAGGAAGCTGTCGCTTCGGCCACGAATCTTGTGCCCGTCGATTTTCTCTTGATAGTGCTCGAACCCACCTTGCTCGGCTGGAACGGGCTCGGGTTGGTTGTTGTTGAGCGCATTTTTGTGGTAGCTTGTCTGTCCTTTATGAACTGCCATCTGATGCATCCCGTCGCGCTGGTTGTTATGGAACGGGCAGACCGGTTTGTTGATCGGGAGTTGATGGAAGTTCGGTCCTCCAAGACGTGATAACTGGGTATCGGTGTACGAGAACAGGCGTCCTTGCAGGAGCGGATCGTTTGAGAAGTCGATTCCAGGTACGAGATGGCCAGGGTGGAACGCGACTTGCTCGGTCTCGGCGAAGAAGTTATCGACGTTGCGGTTGAGCATCATCTTGCCGACAAGTTTGACGGGCACGTCTTCTTCCGGCCAAAGTTTCGTCGGATCGAGAATATCGAAGTCGAACTTGAACTCATCTTCTTCCGCGATGATTTGAAGCCCGAGTTCCCATTCCGGGTAATCGCCTTTATCGATTGCTTCATACAAGTCGACACGGTGGAAGTCGGCGTTCTTCCCGAGCGCCTTCTGTGCTTCGTCCCACACTTGCGAATGGACGCCAAGTTTTGGTTTCCAATGGAATTTGACGAAATGTGCCTTGCCTTCCTTGTTGACGAGTCGGAACGTGTGCACGCCGAACCCTTCCATCATGCGCAGGCTGCGCGGGATGCCGCGGTCGCTCATCGCCCACATCACGTGGTGAGCCGCCTCATGGTTTTGACCGACGAAGTCCCAGAACGTGTCGTGGGCACTGCCGCCTTGCGGCACTTCCGTGTGCGGTTCCGGTTTCACGGCATGGACGAGGTCCGGGAATTTGATGGCGTCTTGGATGAAGAAGACGGGCATATTGTTCCCGACAAGGTCATAGTTCCCTTCATCCGTATAGAACTTCGTCGCGAAGCCTCGGACGTCGCGGACGGTGTCCCCTGAACCGCGTGAGCCTTGCACCGTCGAGAAGCGGACGAACACCGGTGTCACTTTCGACGGGTCGTTCAAGAAGTCGGCTTTCGTATAGTCAGCGAGCGACTCGTACACTTGGAACTCCCCGTGGGCCCCGACGCCGCGCGCATGCACGATGCGTTCAGGAATCCGTTCGTGGTCGAAGTGCGTCATCTTCTCACGGAAATGGAAGTCCTCGATGAGCGTCGGTCCGCGTCGCCCGGCTTTGAGCGAAAACTCATCCTCCGCCATCTTTAGACCTTGGTTCGTCGTGAGCCCGGCTTGCTGCTCGTTATCGATCATATGTTGTTTTAATTGCTCTTCCTTCTTGTTCCCCATGTAATTGCCTCCCCTTTAAGTATGCACACGCGCTGTAAGCCACGTTTTGGCCTACTTAACGAGTTTTCCCTAACCGACCGAGAAAAAACCCCCATTTTCCAAATGGAGGTTAGCGTAACATGGATAGGGTTTTCGTCTTGCCGTCCGACAGTTTGTAGCGCACGACATAGTGGCGCGCCGTCGTCTGGACCGTGGCGGATGTGATTTTAGTCGTCTTTTCACCGATATGAATCAGCGTCAAATACTCGACTTGCTTGCCGCGCTTTGTCGTCACGACTTGATTGCGGCGTTGCCAGTCATAATCTCGGTATGACACGTAACTCGCACCGACGGCGACTTTCGGAGTTGTGCCGACCTCGAGTTGCAACAAGTGGATGGAGCGGTTCTGGTTGTCTTTAAACATGGCATGACGGCTTCCGCTCGAGACCCGGTTCAAACCGGTCCCAAGATGGAACCGCTGGACGAACGAGGCCGTGGTCGGACTCGTGATGTCATCGTACACGAGCACCGTTCCGTCGCGGTCGTAGGCGAGACGACGGGTGTGCGTCATCCCCTGGCCGAGCAGTCCGCTCGTCCCGGCTGCCGTCCACTGTGTCGATGAAGCGCCGACCGAAGTGATTTGACTGCGTCGCAAGTTGCTCGGCGTCAATTTGAAGTTCTGTCCGGCAACATGGACGGTATTATGGGCCGCTGCCTGCATGACGACCTTTCGTTCGGGTCGATTCGTATAGGCGTAACGACCGCTCTCGACGATAAAGTCGCGTCCGTAACCGTAAAGGTCGATCGATAAATCGTCGGCATGTTTATGGATGTTGCTGTGATAGCCGGCCGTCATCATCACTTGGACCGCGTCGTGGAACGGACCGGCATTACCGCCCCAATGCTGACGGAAGAAGGCGTACTGGTTTGACAACTTGCCGACCCGTGTCGCCGGTTGCGCCCCAGATCTCCCTTGTGTCATCGCATAATACAAGTGTGGATAACGCTCGACATAGGGAATCGCGTCCGGACGGTGAACGATGGACGGGGTGTCGCCGAACATCGGGAGTGTCCCGTTCGGCTTCAACATATACGTCAACGCACCAGGCATGTCTTTGACGTCACGCATCCGGCTCGACAAGGCGAACCGGTTAGCGGCGGCCCAGTCGTTGAAACGGGCGAGCGTGTCATATAAATAAATCTGATAGAACGGTGAGTGCTCAAGGTGGACCCCGTCCGTGCTCAAGCTATGGTTCAACTGCTGTGTGAGCCGGTGCGTCGCCAGCGAACGCCATGACGACGAACGATAGAAACTTCGGTGCGTCTCCGCGACAGCGGTCAACGCCAGGTCTTGGAACATGCCATGGTTATTGTTCGGCTTATAAAAGCTCGGTGTCGCGAGGAGCGTCGCGTGCTCATAGAGCGTCTTGGCGAACAGTTGCGAGAACGCTGGGTCGGTGTTGACCGTGGACGAGCGGAACTCGTTCCAGAAGTTGAGCAGATGGAACGTCCGGATCGCCGTGCCGTGGTCGTGATACGGCCATGGATAGCGTTTGTAGTTCCCAGCCGGATATTGCTTGGTCCAACTCGTTACGATCCGCTTTCCGTAACGGAGATACTCAGTGTTTCCGGTCGCGGCGTATGCTTGTGTCAACTGGTTCAACGTCGTGAAGTAATGGATTTGGAACTTGAACGACTTCGAGTCGACCTCCGGGACGCTGACGTCGAAGCGGTATGTATCGATGTTCGGGACGCGCAGCTGATAGGGCGGGGAGGGGATATACCAGTTCCCTTTCATCGCTGCGTCAGCCCGGATGACGGCGGTCTTGGTTGTCAACTCATCATAGTAGTACGGCGTCTGGCCGCGGGTGAGCGAGCGCATATATTCGTGGGTCAGACGTGCATAGGTCGAACCAGAAAACGTCGTCAAGGACAGGTTTGTCGCCACTAGTTTGACGGCTTTCTTTTTCACGTAATAGATGGTTCTTCCGTCCTGGACTTTATAGTAATAACCGGACGTGCTGAGCGCCTTGAACCGCTTTGCTGTTCGCAACGTCGCTTTTGGCTTGAGCGTCTTGCCGACAAATTGATAAAGCGTTGTGCCGGAAGGGACGCTCACCTCATAAGGGGGTGTCGTCGCGGCCACGATGGACTGTGGCGTCATAGTAGAACCCATCACGAACAACAGCACCCACAAAATCATCAATCGTTTCATAACGTCTTCCTTTCTTTGGCCGTTCAACCAGTTACGTGTATACAATTATATATTTAGCCAAAGAAAGGAAAATTCGATGTATTTTTCTGGAGGATTCAGGTTATAAAGCGGCCCAAACATTCTGCTTTAATACAATTTGTTGGACAGTTTCCGGATTCAAGTCGTATTTCGTGGAAATGGTGCGGGTCACCTTCGCTTTCAAGTCAGGATCGTCCGACTGTTCCGCTTCATAGACACGATTCCATGCTTGCCAGACACGTGCTTCCTTGTCCGAAAGTTGCGTGCCCCATTCTTTTTCTTTCAACTGCCACCCGAACGTCATGTCTTCATAAGAACCGGCTTTTACCGTATCAGCAAGGCTCCAATCTCCACCAGGCGCAAATACGGCCTCGCCGAGCGGGGATTCTGTGCCGATATAGGCTTCGTGGTCATAAAAACGGATGAGGGCGGCTTGGAACGTGTCTTGTACGGCTACCTCGTCGATCACATCCTTGCTGATCGATTGGAGTGTCTCGACGTCGGGTTGGCCGTGGACGATAACGTCATATGCATAGCGGACCGCCTCGTCTTCCTTCACGGCCTGCCTCGCCTCGATCGTATAGCGTCCCTCCTCATGTGTCGCTTCTGTTCGGGTGATCGCGCCATCGCGTTCCTCCTCGATAGACTCATGCGGCCAGACATAGGCGGTCAAGATCATGGCGGGGATGAAGAGAAGACTGCGCCTTAGACGATACACCCATTTCGGTTTACGTTTCGTTGTCATTTAAATCACTCCAATTCTTATGTATAAAAAAATCCCCTGATGTCAGGGGATTAACGTGTGCGGTCGAGCCGTACGATTCGAGAATCGGGACTGTCGATCCCACGAACCAGCTCACTCAAAATTTTAGAACCTAACATGCTGTACACCGTTCCATTGCCCCCGTATCCGAGTAAATAAAAGAGATTGGGGCGGTCCGGGTGTTCCCCGATAAAGGGCAGTTGGTCGATTGACTCACCGAACAAGGCTACCCAGGCGTATTCAACTGTCAAATCATACATCGGGAACAAAGCCTCGACTTCTTGGCGCAACCGCTCAGCCCGTTTTTGAATGAGCGCCTCGCTATGCGGCGTCTCTGGTTTCTCTTCATCGAGCCCGCCGGCGATGATGCGGCCGTCGACGGTCGTCCTTAAATAAAGGTACGGCCGTTTCGTTTCCCAAATGAGCGCCTGGCCATCCCATTCTTTAAAATCAGGGACGGGATTCGTCGCAATCGCATAAGAACGGTTGAGTTCGATTCGGTGTGTGTCGAGGAGCGGGGCCGGGCGATAGCCGGTCGCGAAGATGACGTGGCCCGCCTTGAACGTTCCTGCTGGAGTCAGCACGAGCCAGTCGTCTCCGTCGGCGACGACTTCCGTAACGTCCGTCTCTTCAAAGATGGGGACGTCCTGTGTCGACAAGTAACGGACGACTTGGCGGCTGAGTGTGAGCGGATTGACCTCGGCGTCCCCGTTCGTGATCAAGGCGGCCGGTTTGTCGAACGGATAGCGTGCGCGTAACGCCTCCCGGTCGAGCCATTCGGCTTGAAGCCCATGTTTTGTCAGCATCTCATACTCCCGTTTCAATTTGGAGACATCTGCCTCACTGCTGGCAAAGCAAAGGCTGTCGCGCCGGATGTAGACGTCTTTGGCATCGACCGTCTCCGCGACCTCGTCGAGCGCATCGACCGCCTCGGCACACAATTTATAGAAGCGGACGGCATCCTCTTCGCCGATTTGCTCGACGAGTTCATGCAACATGATGTCGTTCGAGTATTGAATGAGCCCGGTATTCGCGGCCGTGCTCCCGGCACCGACTTTCCCTTGGTCGATAACGGCGAAATCGACACCATCCTTGTGAAGCGTATAGGCCGTCAGTGTCCCGGACATGCCGGCGCCGATGACGAGTACGTCGTAGCGTTCTTTCTTGATTGGTTTCTGTAAGACGATCTGTTCCGATTCCGTAATCGGCCAATATAAGTTCCCGTTATGCATCTCCATGACGTCATCCTCCGATAATCAGCATCTTCTACTTAATCCCCGAATTTTGCGAATGAAAACGCAAAAGACCGCAGACAATCTGTCTGCGGCATGCGGAATCTGTAGAAAAATCGATTCAACTGTTATTTCTTGATGACGACCGTTTTCGCGGATGCGCCTTTCGTGTAACTGATTCGTTTCACATTTTCGGCTCCACGAATCTCGGCCAAGTTCGTGCCGTCGACGATGACTTCTTTGACAGTTGCGCCGTCGAAGTCGATGATGGCACCGGCTTCTTTCGGTTTCACTTGAACGACGATGTTTTTAAGCGGGTCACCTGTCAATTCCGTGTAAGCGCCACGTACGAAGATACCGTTCTTGAAGTTCGTGCCCTTGCCGATCGTCACGCCGATGAAGTCGTCTTGAAGGACGAGGCGAGCAGCACGGTTATTTTCGACCGTGTAACGTGTCAATTCCACTTCCGGCTCCGGAGTGAGGTCGATTTGAGCGAGCACCGGATCGTGGTCACTTGCGCGACCAGACATTTCCGTGAAGTCCGCGTTGACGTGGATCATATCGATCTCGGTTGTCGCCGCTAAGTGGTTCGACACGAGGATATGGTCGAGCACTTGCGAGTTCCCTTGGTAGACGTACGAGTAACGGTCGACGGCAGGTACTTTTTCGACCATGTTCGTCATCAAGTCGCCTTTGAAGATTTGCATCGCGTCTGAGAACTCGAAGTCGTTAAAGTCACCGAGGGCGACGACGTTCGCGTCCGGGTTGTCCGTCTTCACATCGGCCACGAAATCATGGACGATTTGTGCGATTTGTTTCCGTTGGACTTCGCTGCCAAGAACGACCGGCTGTTTCGAGCCGAAGAAGCCAGTGTCGCCACCTTTCGAGTTCCAGTGGTTGGCGATGACGACGACGTTCTCGCCTTGGAAGTCGAATTGCGCCGCGAGCGGTTTACGTGAGCTGTTGAACGCCGGGTTGAGCGGGTCGATGCGGCCCGGGTTGTGCGTCAACTTGCCGTTCTCATAACCGACAGCTGTCGTTGCGTCACCGGCAGGGATGCCTTCTGTGAGCGAGACACGTTCCGGGTCATACAAGAAGCCGACACGGATGTTGGCGTTCGGTGCACCGCCATCTTTGTTGTTTTCTGGGTCGATGTTGACGTACTTGTACGATTTGCCGCCGATCGAGACGATATTGTCAATCAAGCGTTGATAGCTTTGGTCGGCCGCAGAATCGCCTGTGCCCTCACCGTTGTTGTCTTGAACCTCGGTCACGCCGATGATGTCCGGGCTGTTCAATTCCTCGACGAACGCTTTCGCGAGTTTGAGCGCTTTCTCGTCGGACGTCTCTTTGACGTTGTTCGAGAAGTTCTCGAGATTGTAAGAGGCGATCGTCAATTTATCCTCTTCGGCTTTGATGAACGTCGTCTCTCGCTTGGCATCGCCTTTGACGAAGGCAGCCTTCATCTCATCAAGGCCGGCTTGAATTTTATAGTTGCCGTACGAGTATCCAACGACACCGACGATTGGGCCGTTGAAGCGGTCACCGGTCGCGACATCGAAATCACGAGCGGCAGCGTTCGGCTCGAGACGGAATTGAATCCGTTCCGGGTTGGCATCATCTTTTTTCAACAGAATACCACCGTTGAACGTCTCGGTCGGTGTTGCTTCGAGCACGGTCACGAGGTCGCCGTTCTGTTGCGGTGATACCGATTTGAGGTTGCCCGTCTCGACGCGCATCCCTTCAAGGCTCTCCCAGAAGTCGATGGCGTCTTTGTCCGGGTTGAAGACGGCGAGGGCATCGCTGTCGATGAACTCGGTCGGCAAGTTCGACTCGTCGATTTTCACTGGCGTCGGGAGGGCGACACCGCTCTTGATGACGTCAACACCACCGTTACGTGTATCGATCTGCGTCATCTTCATGTCCGTCTGCTGACGGTCGCTGTAGCCTTCGATGGCGTATTCGCTGACGAGACCTTTGACATTGACGAGGTCCCCGACTTGGATGCCTGCAATCGAACGGCCGCCATACAAGATGACCCCTTCCGATGTACGTGCATCTTGGTCGGCTTCCATGTCAGGTGTTTGGATGTAGTAGTATGTCGTACCCATCGATACGAACGAGTACGTGACGACGCCTTCGACGCCTTCGACGGTCTGTCCGTTCATCGGTGACGTGTGGCTCGCGCCTTGAATGTCATGGATGCGGATCTTGTCCGTGATTTTATAGTCGAACGTCGTCACGGCGCTGAACGCATCACCTGATTTGACGGCGACTTTGAGCGTCTTCGTCTCCTCGATGCGGACTGGGGACGTATAGAGCGTACCGTTCACTTTCGGGTCCGACCCGTCAAGCGTATAGTATATCTGAGCGTCGGCTGTCGTCGTCGAGAGTGTCACGTCTTGTGGACCGATGAACGTACCCGTACCTGGCTTCGCTGTCGCCGGACGGAGTACCGATGCGTCAATGACCGTGTCAGACACGTCGCGTGGGATGAGTTGATATGTGTTATCGAATTGTTGCACGATTCCTGTAATTGACGAGTAGTTGACGTCCGTCTGTAAATCGAGAATGCCACGTTCGTCACGGACGACGAATTCTTTCGTTCCGTCCGTCGCCGTCAAGTTTTGCCCGCTGCCCGAGAGCGTGACGTTCTTGACGGTGACGAGTTCAGACTCGACGTCCTCATTGATCTGTTCGCCTGTGAGGACTTGCGCAGCCGGGACACTCGCCGCTTGTTTTGACACGACGACGGCGCTGTTCAATTGAAGCAATTCACGATACGAACCGATGGCACCCGTGACGACGACTTCATCACCGACATTGACGGCGAGTGATGTCGGACGGACCGAGAGACCGCCTGTCGCATCTTGAATCGAAATCGTGTTCGCCAATTTCGCCGTGACCACACCTTTAATCGTGACCGTTTCACCTTCGGTCTTCGACCGGGCGTCACTGATTGAAACCGGAGTGACCGGAGCCGGTGGTTCTACCGTACCGCCATCGTCGTAGACGACACCTTGGAACGTGTGGGTTCCGAGGTTTGTGAACGTATCGATTGGTTGCGAGTTCCATTCAGTGGCCGGGTCGAACGCATCCGCGCCGTTCGCATCCCCTGTCGTGACCGTGTCTTTCCGAACTAACGACTGATCCACCGTAGCAATCGTCGTTCCCCATTTCGTGCCCGGGTCGAATCCGACTTGACCGAAGACGTCGAGCACCGTGTCGCCTTTTTTCAAGACGAGCGTGTCATCGCCGTTAAAGTTCGTCACACCACTCGTCGTGTTGGCTTTCGCTTTCAACGCATCGTTCGCGCTGCCGTTGACGATGACGTACGTGCCACCAGGCTCGAGCGTACCTGTCAAGTTGAGCGTCGTGCCTGGAGCCGTCCCGCCGTTTGAATACAGTTCAAGTTTATAGGCCGAGAGGTCGATGGCCGCATTCGTTCCATTGAACAGTTCGATCGCTTTATTGTTGCTAGAGCCTTCAACGTATTCCGAAATGAATAAATCTGTAGCGTTCAACGTCTCTGCGTGTACGTTTGCCGCAATCGGCGTCATGCTGCTGACGACGAGTCCGGCTGATAAGGCGAGGCCGGTCATTTGTTTGAATGAACGTGTTTGTGGTTTCCCCATGTGTTAGTCTCCCTTTAATTATGTAGATGGCCGATACGATGTCCCAATTCGTGTGGTCAATTGCTTGAGCGGATGCCCCCTTTTAGCCAAACAAAATGATAGCGTTTACATTAGTCGACTTGACGCTCGGAAACTTTATACATCTCCTCCATCGCGTAACGAATGATGCTATCATTTACCGATTTTTCAACTACATGTTAAACATAACCAAGCAGACGTCAGAACTCAATCTACTTAACGAGAAGTTCATATTACAATTTAATGACAGGGCGGCAGGAATATAAAAGAGGTCAATTAAGTTGACTGAACATCATTCAACTTTTACAATTCATTAATACAATTAAGTTTATCGGTTAACTATGGATTAATAGGGAGGAAACAAATGACGACAATTACTTATCCGGTCATCCCGGGAGCGGGCGCGTTTTATTATGAAGGAAATGATATCGGCATCTTGTTATGCCATGGCTTTAATGGGACGCCTCAAAGTGTGCGTGATGTCGGGATCGCTTTGATGGAGAAAGGATTCACCGTCTTCGCACCGCGGCTCAAAGGACATGGGACGAATCCGGAAGAGTTTCGGCAATCGACACGCCGCTGCTGGTATGAGTCGATGGAAGCCGGTATCCGTCTCTTGCGTGAGCGATGTCGACACGTCATCGTTGTCGGGCAGTCAATGGGCGGGACGCTGGCGATGAAGGCCGCTTTGGCCGGGCAGGCCGATGCGATCGTCACCATCAATGCGGCGTTGTCCGTGCCAGGCTATGCCTGTCACGCCACGGACGATGTCTGTCGTTTCATTGATGAAGACGAACCGGATATCTGTGCACCAGGCGTGTACGAGATCGTCTACGACAAAGTGCCGACGTCAGCCATCCGTGAACTGCTCGCGCTCATCGAGGAAGTACGACCGATGGCGGCTGAGGTGACTGTGCCGACGTGCGTCATCCATTCAGCCATCGACAACGTCGTCCCCCCGGAAGATTCGATGTGGCTGTATGAGACCGTTCAAGCCCCGAAACAACGGGAGGTGCTCGAACGCTCGTATCATGTGGCCACGATGGATTATGATCGGGAGCGGTTGGCGGACGTCATCGGCGCGTTCTGTGAACAAGTTGCGACGTCACCGAAAATGTAGTCCTCGGACTGCATTTTTTTATGCCTCCTTATTTGCAAACGCTTGCACAAATGCTATTGTAGGATTAGATTCACCTTAAAACAGGTATTGCTGTCCAAGTATATGAATATAAATTGTGAGATGTAGGAGGCAGGCAACATATGGAGTCGATGGTCACTAGACAAGCAGAGAAGCAAAAAACGGTCACCCGCACGTGGTGGAAAGAGGCAATCGCATATCAGATTTATCCACGCAGCTTTAAAGATTCAAACGGAGATGGGATTGGTGATCTCCGGGGCATTATTGAAAAATTAGATTACTTAGAAGATCTCGGCATCGACGTGATTTGGATTTGTCCGATGTACAAGTCACCGAACGATGACAACGGTTATGACATCTCAGACTACCAAGGAATCATGGAAGAGTTTGGGACGATGGAAGACTTTGATGCTTTACTTAAAGCAGTCCATGCTCGCGGGATGAAACTACTTCTAGACCTTGTCGTCAACCACACATCGGACGAGCATCCGTGGTTTGTCGAGTCCAAACGTTCAAAAGACGACCCGAAACGCGACTGGTACATATGGCGTGACGGGACAGATGGAAATCCCCCGAACAACTGGGCGAGCATCTTTGGCGGTTCGGCATGGGAATACGATGAGACGACGGGGCAATACTATTTGCATGTCTTCTCAAAAAAACAGCCCGATTTAAACTGGGAAAATAAAGAAGTACGTGGCGCCATTTACGACATGATTAACTGGTGGCTCGACAAGGGCATCGACGGGTTCCGGGTCGACGCAATCAGCCACATCAAGAAGATGCCGACCGAGACGATGTTGCCTTCTCTAGAAAGCAAACCGTACGTCACCGCGTTCTCGATGTATTCGAACATCGACGGGATTCACGATTATCTACAAGAGATGAAACAAGCGACGTTCGCTAATTACGATATTATGACGGTCGGCGAGACGAACGGGATTGAGCCGCAGGAAGCCGACTTGTGGATGGGACCAGAAAACGGGGCGATGAACATGGCGTTCCATTTCGATCATGTCGACATTATGCGCAAGTCACGTCTAGCACCGCTTGACGTCGTCGAGTTGAAGCGCATTTTTGATAAGTGGCAACAAGGCCTGCTCGAGACAGGATGGAACGCTCTCTATATCGAAAACCACGACATGGTCCGTGCCGTCTCGCTCGTCGGGGACGAGAACCACTACTGGCGTGAGAGCGCGACCGCTCTCGGGATGATGTATTTCTTTATGCATGGGACACCGTTCATCTATCAAGGGCAGGAAATCGGCATGAAGAACGTGCCGCTTCCGTCCATCCATGACTATGACGATGTGGCGACGAAAAATGAATACTTCGAACGGATTGCCAATGGGATGAGTGAAATCGATTCCATGCAACACGTATGGGGCACGTCACGCGACAACGTGCGAACGCCGATTCAATGGGACGCGTCACCGAACGCCGGCTTTTCGACGGCAACGCCGTGGATGCCGGTCCACGAAGAGTATGAAACGTTGAACGTTGACGTTCAATCGAAGGATGCCCATTCGATTCTCTCGTTCTATAAGGCGATGATTCGTCTCCGTCGGGGTGAGGAGACGTTCACGTACGGCAGTTACCGTGATTTATTGCCGGACCATCTGCAAGTGTTCGCATATGAACGAACGTTTGAACAACAGACGTTTTATGTCGTCGTCAACTTGACAGCGAACCCTGCTAAAACGACGTTGGCTGGTCTTGCTGAGGCAACGCTCGTCTTGACGAATGAGACGGACCCTGAAACAATTGAGACGGATACGTTCATGATGCGACCGTTCGAAGCGAGGTTGTATCGCTTATAACGAGAAGGCACCTTCCCGGCGAAGGTGTCTTTTTAGGAGGTGGGAAGATGCAGCATCAAATAGAGATGGGAAATGATGAGACGACATTCAAGTTCGTCATCGCAGAAGCGTCACGAAACATGTTGCGGCTCGTTCACGACCAGGAGTCAGAAACGGTCCGGACAAGCGATTACGTCCAGTTCGCGAATGATTTGACTCGCGTCTATCATGAGTTGAGCGGTGCAGCCAGGCTTCAAAATGCAGACGGGCGAAACATTTTGACAATCTCATTTGAACGCGGCCGCGTCGAGGTCGAGACGGCTTGGGGGCAAGTAAGGGACGGATTTCGGACCGATCAAAGTTATATGACGAGGACGGTCGGTCAAATTGGCATCGTGGAATAGATTGTGACAAACGCGGGAAAAGAGCATATGATAGAGGTTGACTATACGGAAAGGGGTGTCGGGTATGGATGGCACGAAACGCGCGGACATTCGCCCAGGGCTCCACGTCCAGATTGTCCTAAAACAAGATCAGCGGAGTGGGAAGTTGACGTCAGGCGTCGTCAAAGACATTTTGACGAACTCGCCGCGTCACCCGCATGGCATTAAAGTACGCTTAAGCGACGGACAGGTCGGTCGGGTGAAAGTGATCGAAGCTGGAGGTGAATGACATGAGTGAAAAGAAATTAAGTTTTCAGGAAGCGATGAAGCAAAAACTCGCCGAGAAGAAACAGAACGAGACGAAAGTGCCGACGGGACTTCGTGGGACGAAGCAGAAGCCGTTGACGAACCAGTTGACGAAGAAGCCGAACAACCAGAAGAAACGGACGGGCATCTAACAAGCAGCGCTCAGTGAGCGACTGCTTTTTTATTTCCCGAAAAGAAGTGAAGGGAATAGAGGTTTGTTATGCAGTCAAATCTATTCATAAAGCGAATAGTTTGAAACAAGTTGAATGTAGACGTCAAAAACAAGCAGGGAAATAAAGATTTATTATTTCTTTCAAATAACTTTGTAAGCGCTTTAAATAAAGCTATCACTCACTATTTGTTATATAACATATGAAATAAGTGTGAACTAACCTATAAAAAAATTATTGCTAATTGTCAGAATATTTGTATAATTCAGAACTAAGACATCATAAAATTTTTAAACAACTTTAGATTCACACAACAGGGAGGAACTTACTTATGGAAGCCGTGCAAAGCATGTTACAAGGAAGCGTCGATTACATGAACAACATCTTATGGACTTATGTTCTGATCGTCGCGCTCGTCGGAGCCGGGATTTACTTTACAGTGAGGACGCGCTTTATGCAGTTCCGTTACTTAAAAGAGATGTTCCGGGTCGTCGCTGAAAAACCGGAGGTCACAGACAGCAAGAGCATCAGTTCAATGAAATCGTTCTTCATCGGAGCAGCCACACGAATCGGGACGGGTAACTTGGCCGGTGTCACCGTCGCCGTAACGGTCGGTGGACCAGGAGCGGTCTTCTGGATGTGGATTGTCGCGCTTCTCGGTGGAGCGACAGCGATGATTGAGAGTACGCTCGCACAAGTCTATAAAGTAAAAGATGACGTCGCGTACCGTGGCGGTCCAGCATACTACATTGAAAAAGGACTCAACAACCGGGCCCTTGGTATCGTCTTCGCCGTCTTGATCGCGGTGACGTTCGGTCTCATCTTCAACTCGGTTCAATCGAACACAATCGCAGCCGCGTTTGATAACGCGTTCGGCATCGATGCCGTCGTCGGTGGAGCCATCCTCGTCGTCTTGACTGGATTGGTCATCTTCGGTGGTGTACACCGTGTCGCCAACTTCTCGGCAATCGTTGTACCGATTATGGCTGGATTGTACTTGGCCATCGCCGCTTATGTCGTCGTCGTCAACATCACAGAAATCCCAGGCGTGTTCGCGATGATCTTCCAGAGCGCATTCGGTCTTGAGCAAGCGTTCGGTGGATCGGTCGGAGCAGCCATCTCGATGGGTGTACGTCGCGGTCTCTTCTCGAACGAAGCAGGTATGGGTTCGGCACCAAACGCGGCAGCAGCTGCTGAAGTTTCACACCCAGCGAAACAAGGTTTCCTTCAAGCGCTCGGCGTCTTCTTGGACACGTTGATCGTCTGTACGGCAACAGCGGCCATAATCCTCCTCTCAGACAGCTATGCTGCCGGTAACGGAGAAGGAATCGTCATGCTTCAAAATGCATTGAGCGAACAAATCGGATCGTGGGCGCCAGCGTTCGTAGCTGTCAGTGTCTTCTTGTTCGCCTTCAGTTCAATCGCAGGTAGCTACTACTACGGTGAAACAAACATCGAGTTCATCAAGAAGAGCAAAAACGCAGTTCTTGGTTTCCGCCTTGCGACAATGGCGTTCGTCTTCATCGGAGCGGTCGCAAGCCTCGGCTTCGTCTGGAGCTTGGCTGACTTGTTCATGGCAGGGATGACGTTAATCAACATTGCAGCCATCACGTTACTCGGCGGTGTCGCCTTCAAAGTCCTTCGTGATTACGAAGAACAGCGTGCCCAAGGTCTCAACCCACGCTTCTCGGCACGTAAACTCGGCATCGAGAACACGGAATGCTGGGACGTCGAAGAAGAAGAGGTCGCACAAGGTGCGGTCCAAGCGGCTGCAGCCGATTCATCTAAAGCGTAATTTCATTCAATCAAGCAACAACAGGGGCCCTGCTCACCGGGGCCCCTGTCTTTTTATGCGTTTTGACGGATTGATTCGATTTTTCTCTCGGTAGGTTTTGCGTTTAAATGGACGTACGTCCCGGCGACGAACAAGGCGCCTCCGACGATGTTGCCGAGTGTGGCAAAGACGAGATTGTGCAGCGCGAGACCGATGTTAATCGCCTCGGACGGCACATAGTAGAGCGCGAGCCCGAAGATGCCCATATTGGCGATCGAGTGTTCGAAGCCGGCGGCAAAAAAGACGACGACCGGGAGCATCGTCAGCATGATTTTGGCGACATCGTTCTTCGTTTTCAGTGGCATGAAGATGGCGATACAGACGAGGATGTTACACAAAATCCCTTTCAAGAAAATCGCGAGTACGTCTCCGCCCATTTTTTTCGCGGCGACGACCGATAACAGGTGGTCGGCACTGACGTCGCCCATGCTATGGGCACCGATGACGAGCCCGACGAGGATGAGCGCACCGACCAAGTTACCGAGCCAGCTGATGCCCCATACGGCCGTTAAATCGCGCCAGTCGACACGTCCGCGTTTCGCGCCCGTATACAAATACATCGTATTGCTCGTGAACAGCTCTCCGCCCGTCCAAACAATGAAGACGAGGGCAACCGAGAAACTCATCCCCGCGAACAGCATCGTTCCTGGCACATCGATGAACATGTTTCCGACGGAGAAGGCAAAGACGACCCCAATTCCAATCAGAAAACCGGCGACGATGGAGCGGAGTGCGTAGTGACCGAACGCGTGACGCAACAACGTCGCTTTTTTATAGGCGGCTTCTTCCATATACTCGACAGCTTGTTTTTCCATTTGAACACGGCCTCCTTTAGACAACTTAAGTCTAGGAGGTCTACAAAAAGTTTGCAATTGTTTTCACAAACTTTTTTGAAAGCCGTTTCAACTGTTCACATCGTTGCCACGAGTTCGACTTTCATCCGGTCCGGATCTTCAAAGTAAAGCGCGGTGTAGGACGGTCCTCCGGCGTGCGGGAACCGATCGGCGTAGAGCTCGGTGAATCCGTGCTGTGTCAGTTCTTCACGGAAACTTACGAGTTGCTCAATCGACTCGGCGTGGAAGGCGAGATGGTTCAACCCGGTCTTCTTGCGATGGTACGGCGGCTCGAGATAATCGGCCTCGGTTTGGACGAAGACGAGATACGTATCGCCGAAACGATAACTCCTTCCTTCTTCCCATTGTTGGTAGACGGTATAGCCGAGCTCAGTGAGGAGCCAGTCCCACGCCATGAGGCTCTTGTTCAAATCAGAAACGTACAGTTCGACATGATGTAACATCGGTCTCATCCTTCCGTCGGACGTTTCAAATTTGTCCGTTTAGTATAATGGTTATTATATAACGAATGCAGGGGGAACCATATGGACAACACGGGGCTTGTCTCGAACATATTGATTGCGGGGAAGACCGGGGTCGGCAAGAGCGCTTTTTTAAATTATATTTACGGGCGTGATGTGGCCGAGTCACGTGCCGGCAGCCCAGTGACGGCGGAAGGGCTGCATGAATATGAATACTATGACCTTGAGCGAGGCATCTTCTTCCGTTTCTTCGATACATGGGGACTTGAGGCGGACCGATCCGACGAATGGCATGAGGCGGTATTGTCCATCGTCAATCAACGGGAAGGTGCACTCGATATCGCCGATTGGTTCCATACGATTTATTACTTACTGTCCATCAACTCGGGACGCGTCGAGGCGTACGAGTTAGAAGCCATTTTAAAACCGCTCTATGCGAAGCGAAGCAACGTCACGATCATCTTGACGAACTATAACCCGGACAGTGCGATGAACGTCGAGAAGGCGGAGGCGATGGAAGCAGTCCTCATGCGCGAGCTCGGAATTTCACGGGATGCGATGATTCGCGTCAACAGTGTCGAAAAGAAGTTGCTCGGTGGACAAGTCGTGCCGTATATCGGATATGAGGCGGTATGGCAACGTAATCGGACCAACCTCTGGAAAGACGTCGAACGAAAACTGCCACACAACTTGACGCGTCATTTATTGACCGAGTTAGAGGCGTGGCGCGCCCGAAGCTATCGTTCGGCTGAAACGATCCGCATGATCACCCCGCAAGTGATGATCAGTTGGAAAGCCCGCCAAATCGAAAAAGACTTGGAACAAACACTCGAAGCGGCCGCCGAGACCACAGAGGCCGCGATGGCCCAAGGTGTTCGTCACTACATTCAACTGATGGAGCGTTATCCGCTCGTCGGTGCCCCGTCTGACCTTGTGTTCAAAACACGCCGGGTCGAGCTCGGGTTTGACTATTCATTCAATCGCACCGTTCGGAAGATGGTGCTCGGGATGATCCCGGGCGTCCACTTCATCTATTGGGCGTTCAAACGGAGGACGGCGGAGCGAGGTATCAAAAAAGCTGTCGATCAGCAATACGAGTTGGTCAAACAGACGATTGAGCTGGATGTGCGCCGTGGTTTCGAGGAAGAGATGCGACGGCTTGGCCGAACGCTCAATCAATGAGGAGGAACTGACATGGAGAAAAAAGTCCCATTCAATTTGGATACGTACGATTTAAAAGAAGAACTCGACCGGTTGCGCGGAAAAGTAAAAAAACCGAACATCTTGATCGCGGGAGCGACCGGGTCGGGCAAAAGTTCCGTCGTCAACCACGTCTTTGGTCGTGACTTGACGAAAGTCGCCGCCGGCGAGCCGGTGACGCGCGGGATCCATCAGTTCATGAGTGACGACATCGCCATCGTGCTTTATGACAGTGAAGGGTATGAGATTGGGAGTGCCCGGCAACAAGCATATGCTGATGAAGTCATCGGTTTCGTCGAACGGGCCCAGACGAAAGGAGCGGCCGAACAAATTCATCTTGTCTGGTATGCCATCAACGCCTCGATGAAACGGGTCACGCCGCTTGATCGGGCGCTCATCAAACAATTGAACGAAGCGACGTCGGTCGCGGTCTTGTTGACGCAAATCGATCAAGTCGACCTAGATGAACTGACGGCGCTCCGAAACGAGTTAGTGGACGTTGTCCCGGAACAGGCCGTGTTCCAAGTCAGTGTCGCTGAAGAGCTGTTGAATGACCAAGAACTTCGGAACCATCTCGATTGGGAGCGTCTCGTCACCTGGTCTGTCGAACAACTCGACCAATCGCTCCAAGAAGGACTGCTCATGGAGATTCACGCAGAGAGCGAGGCGATGCTCAAGCTGAAACGGAAGAAAGCGAACCGGATCATCTCGGGTTATGTCGCCAGTGCCGGGACGGCGGCGGCGGTCCCGCTCCCATTCGCCGATGCGATCGCGCTCACGCCGATTCAAGTGACGATGAGTGTTCACTTGTTCCGTTATTGGGGTGTGAAAGCGAATGACGATATGTTGAAGACGCTGATTGGGAGCACGATCATCCCTCAAATCGGTCGGGCGCTCTCGAAGACGATTTTATTGAACGTCATGAAGTTCTTCCCAGGGGCAAACGCCGCCGCGAGTGTCATCAATGCGACTGTCGCGTCAGGCATCACCTGGGCGATCGGGCTCGCCATCAACGAAGTTGCGTACCGGAACGCGATGGACTCATCGAAAACAATCGAGCAACTGCTCAACAGCGACTTCGGCTCGCTATTCGAGCAGTTCATGGAGCAAAATCCAGTAACGAAAAAGAAACCTTGATTCGACACGTTTGATAAACTGGTCGAGACAAGACAAAGGGGGAGACGGAATGAAGAAACGCATTTACATTACAAGACGGTTACCGGAAGAAGCAGTGGCGCCACTGCGAGACAAGTACGAGGTCCGCATGTGGGAAGAAGAAGCGAAGAGCGTCCCGCGCGACGTCTTGTTGAAAGAAGCGGCGTCAGCGCATGCGCTCTGGACGATGCTCAGTGATACAATCGACCGGGAAGTGATTGAACAGGCTTCGCAACTCGAAGTCATCTCGAACTTGGCGGTTGGCTATAACAATATCGATCTTGGAGCGGCCAAGGAACGCGGCATCGTCGTGACGAACACGCCGGACGTGTTGACAGAGACGACGGCCGACCTCGCGTTCGGATTGATGATGATGACGGCACGTCGGCTCGGGGAAGCAGAACGCGATTTACGAGACGGCGAATGGAAATCGTGGACGCCGATGGGTTACGTCGGGATGGACTTGTACCGGGCCAAACTCGGGATCATCGGCATGGGTCGAATCGGGGAAGCAGTCGCACGTCGGGCCCGCGGCTTCGACATGGATGTGTTGTACCATAATCGGACGCGTCGCCATGAATCGGAATCGATGTATGGCTTCGTCTATGCGGAACTCGACGAGTTGCTCGAACAGTCCGACTTCGTCGTCGTCCTCGCGCCGCTCACCGAAGAGACACGTGGGATGTTAGGCGCAGAGCAGTTCGCGAAAATGAAAGAGACAGCGGTCTTCATCAACGTCGCTCGTGGCGAGATTATCGATGAGACGGCGCTCTATGAAGCACTGAAGGAACGGCGGATTTGGGCGGCGGGACTTGATGTGTTCGCTAAAGAACCGGTGGCGATGGACCATCCACTCTTGACGCTCCCGAACGTGACGACGTTGCCGCATATCGGCAGCGCCTCCATCAAGACAAGGCTTGCCATGATGGCGCTCAATCGGGAAGCCATCGTGAACGTGCTCGAAGGAGAAGAGCCGAAAAACCGATTAACGTAAAACAAGGACCTGACCGGGTTGCGGTCAGGTCCTTGTTGCATCTTGGTTAGAAACGGCGGATATTGTCTGGATCTTCGTAATCGTTTCGGAGGGCCCGGTCATCGAGTCCACGCAACTTGTTCTCACGGTCAGTCAACTCGGATTTTTTATCCAATTTGTCCTGCTCGGGGTCGACGGCCCGGTTCGGATTGTCGGCCGTCGATTCGTTGAACGGTTTCGAATCGATTTCTACACCATCAGACGTATGGCGATCGTCCCGGTTCGCGTCACGATGTTTCGGGTCATTATATGGCTCCGAATCAATCTCCACACCATCGGACGTGTGATGATCTGAGCGGGTCGAACGGGTCGTGTCAGATTTCGGATCATTATACGGCGTCGAATCGATTTCAAGCCCATCGGCCGTATGGTGGCCTTGGTGACTCGTATCGTGTCTCGAGTCGGTATAAGGTGACGAATCGATCGTCAGCCCTTCATTATGACGACGCTCGAAATCTTCATCCACACAGATTAAAATCTTTCCAGCCTCGACATCGCTGTAGTGGCGCTTCACCTCGTCTTCGCTCAAGCCCATATTGCGAAGTCCGGCATGGACGTCCTCATGTCCGCTCAAGAAAGCCCGTACCTTATCAAACCAGCCGGCGTGGTGTGCTGCTTCGGTATGGACGTCCGTTTGACGACGCAAAATCGAGACGTTATCTTCATGTTTGGCGACGACGTAGATGTCTGAGTCTTTATAGCCCTTCGCACGCAACTCCTCGACTTTTCCGAGTGCCGCGTCCTGTGTGTCATACATGCTGATAAACCGTTTCTCACTCATCTTCGTTTCCTCCTTATAATCGCCGGTGGTCTTCTAGACCGGAATGTCCGCGGACGATCGGGTCCTCTTTCGTACCGCGAGGTTCTTCGTCGTGATCATTGAATGGCTTCGCGTCGAAGGCGATGCCATCCGCTTCTTCCCCTTTATCATGGTCGAGTTCACTATCTTTCTTATACATATTCGGATAGCGTTCGTATGAGTGTTTATCGATGTAAAGCAATAATTTGCCGGCATCGATCGACGTATAATACTCTTCAGCCTCCGCATCACTGAGTCCCATGTTCCGCAATTCATCACGAATGCGGTCACTGCCGTGAAGGAACGCTTTCACACGGTCCAGCCAGTTGACATCACGAATCCCCGATTCGGCGTTCACATCGGTATGGTAGCGCAAGGCGGAAATTTCCCCGTCCCGCTTGGCCACGACATGCATGTTTTTCTCTGCTTCCCCAGCTTGTTTGAGTTCATTCACCTTATCCATGACTTCTTGCTCGTTATGGAACAACCCAATAATTTTACGATTCGACATGTTGTGCCTCCTTCGATTTCGTTTCATTTTTAATTGACGTCACGCTATTAGTAATTTCCGTTCTAGCAAAGGTTCAAACAAAAAACGCCATCTCCTAGAGAGAATGGCGTGATCAATAATAAATCATTAACGTCTCATTGCCGAGGTGGCACCGCGTGTTCTTCCAGACGAACTCGATCAATGTCCACATGGCCATGAATCCACTGATTGCTAGCAGAATGAGTGCATACACAGGCGTCAATTGAATCAAGAACGACCATCCGAGCGAGAACAGGATAGGTTGGGTCAATAACACGAAACCGACGTACAGGGCTATGATGAGCAATGCGAAGACAATCCGTCGTCCTAGCGTTTGGAAGTGGTGACGGAAACGGGTCAATAGGCCAAAGATGGCACCGGTCAATAGAACAGGGAGGACGAAGCCGAAATAATCGAGCGGGTAAGGCGTAGCGGGTGCCGTGAACAAGCGCAGACTGAACACATCATCCATTACAAGCAATAAGTTGGCGTAGGCGAATGCCAAAATCATACCGAGTAGCCAACCGAATTGATTCCAGACGCGACGAGATGACTTGATTGCCTCAATTTTCGTATAGGCTAAAAAGGAGACATCACGCATCTCGACATCCTGGAGCTTGACTTGAACTTCGTTGAGCCGCTCAATCGCCCAATCGAATTCCCGATTCGCCTGCGCTTTCTCATGAGGTTTCAATTCATCCGTCGTCTCAATCATCATATGGTAGCGACGTTGGTATTCTTCGTTTGTCGCCGGTTGTTCAATTAAAAATCGAGCATAGTCGTGCGGGTTTTGTTTCGTGAGTCCTTCGAGAGGCTGCCCGTTCTTTTCCGCCTGTTGAATATAGCCGGCTAAACTGTCAAGCAAGCGATCGGCTTGCTGCTTGTCATCTAATAAGTCGTTTAAACGCGTACGGACTTGATCGTAAAACTGTTGAACGACCGGGTCGTTCGATACGTGTGGTTTCAGAAAAATTCCTCTCTTCTTCTTGATAAGTTGTTCATACTGGTGGTTTGTCATTATGGGTCAAGGTCAGCGATTCAAAATCGCCTTGCTCGATACTGCGGATGAGAATCTCACTTCCGCCCATGTTAGTGGCCAAAGGGATGGAATAGACATCACAGAGACGCATCAAGGCACTCACATCAGGTTCGTGCGGTTGAGCCGTCAATGGGTCACGGAAGAAAATAATCATGTCCATCTCACCCCGGGAGACGGCGGCACCGATTTCTTGGTCTCCGCCGAGCGGGCCCGACTGAAAGCAATGGACGGGCAATCCTGTCGCCTCGGCAATGCGCTTACCGGTCGTGCCAGTGGCGAACAGATGATGTTTTTCCAAGACATGAGCGTAGGCTTTCACAAGTACGATTAAATCATCTTTCTTCTTGTCATGGGCAATTAGGGCGATGTTCATCTTACTTCCTCCTCCAAAAGACTTCTTCTTTTAATTCGTATCACATTTGACCTAGAAAGACACGCCTTCTTTCTTTAAGAATGCTTTCTGAAAAAGCTGTTTTCCCATCAAGTCTTTATCGGGAAATAGGAAATGGCAAGGTTTAAAGAGATGAAAATGTTGGTATTTATACAAAGAGTCAAATAAATTAAATCATTTTTAAAAAGAGATGGGAGGAAGATGTTAAATGAACAATACTACTTATAATTTCAACACGTTCATGTCATGGCTGCCTGAGCTTTTGCTCGCATTGCTTATTCTTGTCGTCGGATTCATTTTGGCGAAAGTTCTAGAAAACGTGACGCGCAAAGCGCTTCGCAAAGCACGCCTTGACGACCGTGTAGGGGTAAAACAAGAAGGTGAACCCGGAAAGCCTGCAAGAGAGGAAAAGCGGTGGACGCCTGAACGCATCATCGCAAAAGTCGTCTTCTTCGGCGTACTGCTTCTCGCATTCTTAATTATCTTTGAATTCTTGAACGTACCAGCTGTCGCTCAACCGTTCAGTCAAATCTATGCCGGCTTCTCTGGCTTGATCACAGGCGTGATTAAAGCAGGTCTCATCCTGCTCGTCGCATGGATTATCGCCACGCTCTTGAAGAAAGGGATTCAAATGGCAGGTCATCGTCTCAACTTGAACAAGTTGATGGAGAAGACAGGCCAAGAGTCGACGAGCGTCAATCAGACGAAATGGGTCGACACAGTCGCCAATATCGTCTTTTACCTTGTCCTATTGTTAGTTCTTCCCGCGGTACTCGATGCGCTTGGGTTACGAGGCATCAGTGGTCCGTTTGAAGACTTGTTGAACAGTTTCCTCGCATTCATTCCAAAACTTGTCGCTGCAGCCCTTATCTTCGCGATTGGTTATGTCGTTGCGAAAATCGTCCGCGATATTTTGACGAAGTTCTTGGAAGCGGCAGGTCTTAACCGCTTCGCCGAGAAACTTCACTTGGCTGATTACGTGAAAGGGTCAAGTCTCGCGAAAGTGGTCGGTACGATCGTCTTCATCTTGATTATGATCCCGGTCACGATTTCAGCGCTTGAAGCGCTCGATATTCGCGGAATCTCGGATCCAGCCATCTCGATGCTCAACGACGTCTTGGCAATGATTCCAAATATCATCGTGGCCATCGTCTTGATTCTCGCAGGTGTCTTCCTTGCTAAATGGTTGAAAGGCGTCGTTGTGTCTCTCCTTGAGAATTTAGGCGTCAACTCACTCGCTAGTAAGATGGGTCTCGGTGGTCGCTCGTCGTCATCGACATCAATCGCACAAGTGATCGGAACAATCGTTCAAATCATCATCATCTTGTTGTTCGTATCGGAAGCACTTCAAGTCGCGAACCTCGACTTTATGGCTTCACTCGCAACAGCCATCTTTGCTTACTTGCCAATGGTCATCGCAGCCATCGTCATCTTGGCGGTCGGTTTCTGGCTCGCGAACATGGCAGAGCGTCTCGTCGGCAGTGTGCTCGTAGATGGAGCTGGTCAACCGAGCGTCTTGCGCTACGTCGCGAAGTACGCGATTCTTGGAATCGCCTTCTTCATGGCGATCAGCCAACTCGGCATCGCACCGATAATCGTCAATACGGCATTCTTGCTCATCCTCGGTGCGGTTGCGCTCGCCTTCGGCCTTGCCTTCGGTCTTGGCGGACGTGAGACAGCGGCTCGATACTTGAAGAAAGCTGAGAAACGAATCGATGAGACAGAAGTATCGAAAGAAGGTCTCGAGCAAGAGAAAGCCCAAATGAACCAAGAAGCCGAAGCTGCGAAGCGACAGGCGAAACAAGGTATGGAGCAGTCGAAGCGTGAAGCGGATCAAACGAAACAAGAGTTGAAACGTGAAACGAATCGTCCGCAAGCCTCACAATCTGACGTGACGAACGTGGACGGTCCAGAACCGAACCCGTTCCATGACAACGTCACGCCAGATCAAGACAATCGTTCACTTGATGACAACGAAGGTCCACGTCGTCCGTAACGGTGAAGGACGGGTCCCTAAAAAGGGGCCCGTTTTTGTATTTCTGTAAAAAAGTGTCACTTTTGTCGATATAATAAGAAAGAGGTCGACGAAAAGGCAGGAGTGAGGGGAAGATGTACCAACGATTTCAACACACATTAATCATGAATTACATATGGGGTTCAGGCATCGCCGTGTTCGGTGTCGGGGGGCTGTTTATCTTTCAGACGCTCGATTTATCCAAGACGGAGATGCTCATCCTCTTGGCTACCATGGGGCTGTCCGGGATGATGATGATTGGGCTTGAACTGCTTCTTTATCGACGTCACATCCGACCGATCCGTCGTGTGTTTCAAACAGAGACACCAACGTATGAGGAGCTTCAACAGGCGTTCGATCAAACGAGTCACTTTCCTACGTTGACGGTGAAACGGATTCTCGGTCCGCATTTGTTCGGTTTGTCCGTGCCGGCGATGAGTATGACGGCACTCGCCATCGAACAAGGGTGGATTGACTTGCCGTATCGGTTGATTGGCTTGGCGGCGTTCGGTGCTATTTTAATCGCCACCTTGCATGCGTTGATTGAATTCTTTTTGACCTATCGCTCGGTTGAACCGTTGTTGCTTCAGTTGCAGGAGATGAGCGGAAACTTGTACGGGCGGCCGCTCCAAGCGACGTATCGCTCCATTAGCGTCCGGACGAAACTATTGATCAGCATGCTCGTCATCGGTGTGTTCCCGGTCGCATTGTTCATCCTCGCGTCCGGGGTGCAACTGTCGACTGTCAATCAGGTCGATGCATACTGGCAGTGGGCGGCTGTGATTTTAGTCGTTATCATCGGGGTCGCGACGTTTAGCAGCTTTTTGCTGTATGACAACATCAAACGTCCAATCAGTGCATTAACCGAAGGGGTCGCCGCATTAGATGCCGGACGATTGAATCAGATTGATAACCCTTACTCGGATGAGTTCGCCCAACTCGTCACGGGCTTTAATCAGATGGTCACGAACGTCACGTATCGAGATGCGGAAAACGAGCAACTGTTGAACAGTCTGTTCGTCTTGTTCGCTGCAACACTCGATGCCCGGGATTCGTATACGGCCGGGCATTCCGAGCGAGTCGCCGCCTATTCTGTCGAGTTGGCACAGGCGCTCCAGTTGCCGGCCGGACAAATCGAGCTGCTCCGCAAATCGGCGCTACTCCATGATATCGGGAAGATTGGTATCCGTGACGATGTGTTGTTGAAAGAAGGGAAGCTGACGGATCATGAGTTCGCGCAAATTCAAGAACACCCGACCATCGGAATTCATATTTTGAATCAAATTTCCCTACCGGCTGCGTTACAACCGATATTGGCAGGTGTCCGGTCCCATCATGAACGGATTGATGGGCGCGGATATCCGGATCGGTTGGTCGGAGAGGAGATTCCGCTCTTCGGTCGTATCATGGCAATCGCCGACGCATATGACGCTATGACCTCTGACCGTCCATATCGGGACGGGATGCCAGTCGAGAAGGCTCTATCGATTTTAGAGAGCGGTCGCGGTACACAGTGGGATCCGGCGTTCGTCGATGTATTCATTAGGTTACGACGTCAGGCCATCTCTGCTTAAACAAACAGGTCCGCCCCACAATTGGGCGGACCTGTTTGTTAAAGGAACGTTTCAATGAGATACACCCCGACGATGCCGCCGATGACGACGAGCATCAAGTTGACCCGAAGGAATGCGAGCGTTGCGGCGACCACCCCACCCGCTAAAGCTGACGTAAGACTGGTCGTTGCCTGCAGGATGCCCGGGAAAATGAGACTGGCGAGCACCGCATAAGGCGTGAAGAGTAAAAACCGCTTCAAGAGCGGAGGTAATTTCAAGTCCCGGAGCCAAAGCAGCGGCACGAGTCGCGGGATATATGTGACGAGCGCCATAGCAAGGACGAGCAACAAGAGGCTGATCATGTTTCGTCATCCTTATACAGCAAGGCTCCGGCTCCAGCGGCGACAATCGTGGCCAAGATGATGCTCAAGCCGGACGACAGCGGGATGAATGGAGAGACGCCGAAGTAGAGAATGGCTTGAGTCAAGACGGCGATTGCAGCCACGACGATGACCGGTTTGCGGGTAAGGGATGGGACGAGTAGGCCGATGAACATGGCGTACAAGGCGATGCCCATACTCGCTTGGACCGAGGCGGGCAAGCCGAAGGCGAGAAAGACGCCAATCCATGTTCCGACGTTCCAAGCCAAGAAGGCGATTAGGTTTAGCCCGAGCACAAAGTGACCGCGCGTCGACTCGTCACGCGTCGAGGCGACACTGAACGTCTCATCGGTCACGCCGAACGCGATGGCAGCCAGAAATCGATTCGAGGTCGTCTCGAGACGCTGGGACAACGACGCCGACATAAGGAAGTGCCGCAAGTTCAGGATGAACGTCGTCAAGATAATCTCCCAATACATCGAACCGGCCATGATCAGTTGGACGCCAATAAATTGACTGGCGCCGGCAAAAATGAATAAAGACATGGCGAGCGTGATGACGTTTGGCATATCGAATGATTTCGCAAGCAGCCCGAAAGCGATGGCAATCGGGATATATCCGACAGCGACCGGTATACCGGCCCGCATGCCGGAACGGAAGGCGTCCTTATTCGGGATCGGTGTCATTTGCGAGACCGGAGTTGCCATGAGAACCCCTCCATTTCAGAGATGATTAGTTGTGGATTCGAGATTGGGTCACGCTTTCCTGCTCGAACCCGAAAAAAATAGGGTATATATAGGCGATAAGGAGTGTGAATATATGAGTCGTGCAGAAGAATTTATCGCATCGTATCACCGGATCGAGGATCATTTGAGTCGCGAGATGGGGGACGGCCAGCATTTCAGTTTCAGCAACATGGTCAATCGTCTCGCCAAACATAATCCCATTATCGAACGCTACAAAGAAGATTTACATCAGATGAGTCAGTTGCGCAACGCCATCGTCCACGAGCGGCGTGAGCCGGATTTCATTATCGCCGAACCGCATGAATCGCTCGTTAATTTGATTCTCGAGGTGGAGAAAGAACTCCTTCATCCGCGTCAAGTCATCCCGCTGTTTCGTAAAATTGTGACGACGTTCGACGCCGATGACTCGTTGGTCGACGTCCTCGGTGAGATTCGAGATAAGAACTACTCGCAGTTCCCGGTCTATAACCATGACGGGTCATGGCGCGGGTTATTGACAAAAAAAGGAGTGACCAGCTGGCTCGCCGAAACGGTCAACGGGCCGCATGTGTCACTCGAAGGCATTCAAGTCAAGCACGTGCTCCATCACGATCCGCACCTGCGACGATATCGGTTTATCGCGAAAGAGACATCGGTCATCGAGGCACACCATCATTTCATCAACATGAAAGACGGGGTCCGGCTCGATGCGTTGTTGATCACTGAGACGGGACAAGAAGATGAACCGCTGCTCGGTATTATCCGACCGCAAGATATTTTATACGTCATCGGTTGAGGCGCCGTGCTCGATGGCGACCTCATATTGGGTGACCGTATTGCCAAGGACGATGGGCTTCACTTCAGAAGTGCCGTCGTCCCGTTTTTTATGGGCATGTTTATACGCTCCGCTATCGCGCCAATTCTCAAAGCTCGCCGCATCGCGCCACGTCGTCATGATGACGACTTGATCTTTCGTCTCGTCCGACGTATCGGTCAACACTTGCATCCGAACGAACCCATCCATCGACTCGATGCCTTTCGTCGTCTGGAAACGGGCCGTGACCGCAGCGACTTTCCCTTTTTCAACGTCTAGTTTGTTCATGACAATCCACATGCACATGTCCTCCTCTGCGATATCGTACGCGTCCATTATACCTTGAACGCATTCAATGAATCGCTCGAGATGCTCGCGTCAACGTTTCGCCCACCAGTCCTCGAACGTCCAGTTTTGTTGTTTGATTGTGGTCGCTTCTTTTACACCGACATAACGAAGATGCCACGGTTCATAATTGTAGCCGGTGGTCTTCTCTTTGCCTTTCGGATAGCGAACGATGAACCCGTAACGGTGTGCCTGTTGGAGCATCCATTTTCCTTCAGGGGTTTGGTCGAACGAGGCATAGAGCCCCATCCGCATCCGTGCACTCGTCATATCGACGGCGAGTCCGGTCTGATGTTCGCTATGGCCGGGACGGGCGACATGTTTTGAGGCGTATGCCGTGCCGCGGGTATTGACCCAATACGTGTAAAGTGATTTTTGCGTGGCATAGGAGCGATAGGCACTGAGCGCATACAGCGTATGTCCTTCTTTTCGACCGGCATAATAGAGACGAGCGAGGGCGTGAGCGGCTTCAGCGGCCATGAGGGTGCGTTCGCTTCCTTTTGTATAGACGGTCGGGATGGTCAACGTGACGAGTTGACGAGAGCGATACGTGCTCGATAGTCCGTGTTGTTTATTGACGAGTCGAAGCCGTTCTGTAGCCGTAAGTGTTGGGATCCCGGCTTTCAAATTACTAGACGGAGTGTAGTAGCGTGTGCCATTGATGTAGACGTTCGACCAGCTTCGGTTGTATGTCGTGTAGCGGACAGGCATATTGGTCAAAAGCGTCTTGGCGACCGGAGACGATTGCATCGCCCGCCAATACAATTTCGTCGTCTTGATGGTATAGCCTGGCTGAGGTGAAGGCGTCGCGGCAAAGGTGGACGTGGTGGGGAAGACGAGCAACAGGACGAGGAGTACACGGATGAGCTTCACAGGAAAGACCCCCTTTTTGCTGGATAGTCTTCTTTTCCCGGTTTTTGAGGGGATGAAAAGAAGAGAAATTGGGGAATAGTGAACAGGACTGTCTCCGCCTCTTGACCTGCTTCCTGTATTGCGCGAGCCCGATGTGATGGAGAGCGGGAAGTAGTACACTGAATGTAAGAGGATGGTTGAGACTAGAAAGGAGTGAGCGTATGGAACTCATTTTTGGTTTACCGTTATTGTTGCTCGTCTTGTTCTTCGCCTTTTTGTATTTCAACATCAAAGGGTTATCGAACATGTGGAAAGACTATGATCGGACGAAATCGATGATGCCGCTCGGGTTCTTTATCGTCGGGATTATCGGGATCTTCACCGGCGTTTGGACGTGGCTCGTCATCTTGATCTACTATGCAGTCCGTCCGAAAGCCTGACCTGACACCGTGTGCGAAAGCGCATGGTGTTTTTTTGTTATACTGGGGGTGAGGTGTTGTCATGGAGAAATTGATCAAGGCGTGGTTCATCATCACGCTCATAACGTTTGTATTATTCAAACTCGGCGAGACGATGACTGCCGCCTATACAGAAACGGCGGGTGAAGGGAATCCCTACGTGCTCGTCTTGGTCATCGGTTGGCCGTTCGTCCTGTTGTTCATCTGGATTACGATTCGGCTTGCTCGGCGTGCGGTCGAATCGGTTCATCGCCTGGGACGAGTCGGTCTTTTAGCCGGAAGCCTCGTGATGGCGGGAATCGGTCTATATATCAACGCCGGTCAAGCGGCTTCGCTCCGGGCTGGAATCCGTGCTTCTGAGAATGCGGCGTACGCCTCAGGATGGAACCAGTTCACGAACATCATTTATGCGAACCAATTGACGTTTTTCGTCTTGACGGTCAGTTGCATGGCAATCGGGGTAGCGTTTTCCTTCGTCACGCGAAAACAAACGAACGAGGAACGGCTCAACTAGCCGTTCCTCGTTCTTGTTCACTGCAATTTGTTTTGATAGAGACGAGCGTACCGGTCGGCCGCGATGATGGCATCGGCCACTTGTTCAGCGGTCACATCGAACCCACTATGAATCGTCTCACCTTCCGCCGTTGCCGCTTGACCGACTTTTAGGATGTCTTCACGGGAAGCGTCTTTCAACTTCACGTCTTCGAGTGTGACCGGCAACTCGAGCGCCATATACAAGGCGACGTAGCGGTCGAACTCTTCCTGCGTTCGGCCTTCGAGCGCAAGTTGGACGAGTGTGCCGAACGCGACTTTTTCCCCGTGCGTCAAATGGTGGATGTCTCCGTGGAGGGCGGTGAAGCCGTTATGAATGGCGTGGGCCGCTGCGAGCCCGCCGCTTTCAAAACCGAGACCACTTAGAAGTGTGTTCGCCTCGACGACGGACTCGAGTGCCGGAGTGACGACTTTGGCCTTCACCGATTCATAAGCAGGGATTCCGTAATCGAATAGCACCTCTTCGCAGCGTTTGGCGATGGCTTCCGCCGCAATCGTCGGGACACCACCCGCCATCGTTTTGCCACCGAAGGCGAGGACGCTCCGGACTTCGACCCATGTCGCGAGCGCATCGGCAATCCCCGAGGCGAGGAATCGGGCCGGGGCCTCGGCGATCAATTTCGTATCGACGAGGACCAAATCCGGGTTCTTTTTATAGAAGCGATAGCTTTCAAAGTTTCCTTCATCCGTATAGATGACGGACAAGGCGCTCGTCGGGGCATCCGTTGAGGCGATGGTCGGGACGATGACGATGCGGGCATCGAGTTCGTCGGCGACAGCTTTCGCCGTGTCGAGCGTTTTTCCGCCGCCCATTCCGATGACGAAAGCAGTATGGCTCTCTGCTGCCGCTTTGGCGATCCGTTCAATCTCGTGACGGGACGCTTCCCCGACAAAATCGGCCTTTTCTGCGTTCACGCCGCTCGACTTGAGTGAATCGGTCACCCGTTCCCCAATCAAGCGCCAGACGATGTCATCGGCAATCAAGAGAGCCTGTGATCCAAAATGGCTAACGTGCTCCCCGATGCGATCGATTGTATTTTTTCCTTGCACGTACTTGGCCGGACTGATAAATACGCGTTCTGACATATTCAACATCCTTTCTAAAGTAACCGTGACGACAGGACAACAGTAGGTTTGTTCCCGATACAGCCCCTCCTTCAAACAGTCCTACATGTGACATCTCGGTGAAACTGCTTTGGACTTCCTTCACAACCCGCCAATAATCACGAGTAACACAATCAAAGCGACGACGGCAAGAAATCCCCAGTCGAGTACATGCTTCATCACGGTCGTTCCCTCCTGCCAGCTGATGAGACCAGTATAGATGGTGGATGGATTTCTGCCGTTCTAAAAATAGGACCGGGTCAAAAAAAGAGTATCGTTAAGGGTTACAAGGTTTGAATGAACTCACAGCGGGAACAACTCTTTCGTATGCTTAATTTAGAAGGAGGAATTTGCAATGTCTAAACATGTACTGATTGTCACGACTTCTGCGAATCAACTGGAGAACGGTCACGCGACAGGGCTTTGGCTCGAGGAGTTTGCTGCACCGTATCTTCAATTCGAGAAACAAGGTTATAAAGTCACAGTAGCGAGCATCGAAGGTGGAGACGTGCCAATCGATGCGAATAGCTTAGAAGGCGATTTGCCGCAAGAGGTGTTGGATACGAAACACCTGTTGAAAGATACGGCGCGACTCGATCAAGTGGCCGATGACACGTATGACGCAGTCTTCCTTCCGGGAGGACACGGTACGGTCGTTGATTTCCCGAACAGTGAAACGTTACAGCGTGTCATCCGTGATACGTATGAAGGCGGAAACGTCGTCGCGGCCGTCTGTCATGGACCGATTGGACTCGTCAACGTTAATTTGAGCAACGGAGATCCGCTCGTCAAAGACAAGCGCGTGACAGGATTCACGGATGCCGAGGAACGCGAGATGCAGCTTGACTCAGCGGTACCTTTCCTCCTTGAATCGGCGATGCGCGAGCGCGGTGGAAAATTTGATGGCGCAGACAACTGGGCTGTCAACGTAACGGTCGACGAACGTCTCGTTACCGGACAAAATCCGCAATCTTCAGAACAAGTCGGGGCAGAAATCGTCAAATTGCTGGGATAATCCCACAGACAGCTTAGGTTACTCCTAAGTTGTCTTTTTTTCGGACATATGTCCTTTTCAAGCCTTCTCATCTCACGTAAAGTCAGACGAGGAGATAGGAGGAAATCGGATGGGTCTGTTATTTGCCGTGCTTTCGGGCACGTTCATCGCATTGCAAGGGATCTTTAATGCCAAGCTCGGCTACGCGGTCGGTGCTTGGATGTCGGTCACGGTCGTTCACCTCATTGGTCTTGTACTTGCTCTTCTCATTTATGCGTTCAAGCGGGATGCAGACATGACGGCGTTTCGGCGCGTACCTTGGTACTATAGCTTGGGCGGTCTGTTCGGGGTGTTTGTCGTTTTCGGAGAACTGACCGCTATTCAACAGCTCGGTGTGACTTGGGCGATCTGCGTCTTGCTCGTCGCCCAATTGATCGGGGCGTTTTTGATTGATGTGAACGGATGGTTTGGTGTGAAACGGAAACCGCTCAACCAAGGTCAGCTCACAGGACTTGCCTTGATGGTCGCCGGGATTGGCATTTACACGTTCACGTAAGGGGGAGACGGATGAAAGTAGAGGCAGCACTAGAACGACTCGGGTGGGCCCACCTGTTCTCGGAACAAACATTAGAGGCATCGACGATTGTGACGTATCCGTCCGGAGCGATGCTCTGCACGAACGATAACCCGATCGAGTCTCTCTTCGTCGTGTTAGAAGGGCGTGTCAAAATCTATACGTTGAGCGAGGAAGGCAAGTTGCGCTTGCTCCGTTTAAAGATGGCCCCAACATTGATTGGGGATATCGAATACGCCAGCGGACGCAACGTACTCCACACGGTCGAGGCGGTCGGGGCAGTAACCTGTCTGCGCGTGCCGTTTGATGTGCTCCGCACGCATAACCGAACGATCGAGTTCACGGAGCATCTTCTGCGCGGCGTATCTGAGAAACTGTTCATCGAGGCGAATGCCTCGTCGAACCATCTCATGTCGACACTCGAAGAACGATTGGCGGGATATCTCGTCTCGCTCAGCGAATCAGGGAACGACTTGTTCCAAGACGAGATGAGTCAGTTGAAACGAAAAGAAGTGGCGGAATGGCTCGGGACGAGTTATCGTCATTTGAATCGGACGTTACAATCGTTCGCGGATGAAGGGCTCGTCGAAAAGACGCGGACAAAAGTAACGATTTTAGATGCGACTCGATTAAAAGAACGTGCCAATGGCATGTTGTACGAATAAGGAGGCAACTCATGATAGTAGGAATCATCTGTTCGGCGGTAGCCGGCGCATTTATTAGTGTACAAGCTGCAGTCAATGCCAAAATGAACGCCCATCTAGGGGCATGGGCGACAACGGTGCTCGTTTTCATTGTCGGCTTGCTTGGATCGCTCGTCCCACTCGCTTTGTTCGGTGGTAATGTTCACGGCGTATTCGAAATCTCGCCGATATACGCGCTCGGTGGGTTGCTCGGGGTCGGTGTCGTCTTCTGTGTGATGCGAAGCATTCAATTGCTCGGACCGACGCTATCGGTGTCCATCATTCTCGTATCTCAGTTGATATGGGCGCTCGCCGTCGACCTAACGGGAGCGTTCGGGATGCAACAGTTGTCACTGTCCCCAGGGCAGGTCATCGGGTTGATGGTGTTGCTCTTAGGCGTCATCGTCTTCAAACAATCTCAAGCGGCGGCCCTGCATCAGGAAGGCGCACCCGAAGCCACTTCACGTTGAAGGGGCTTTTTTCTTGAGTGAAACGGGTACAGGTGAATAACAAATCTCTGATATGATGAGATTGTAGTACGAAATATACGCAGGGGTGATGAAAACAGTGGATTCTTCCATAGTGATCGATTTACTGATCGTTTTATTCTTGATTGTGTTGAACGGGATTTTCGCGATGACGGAAATCGCACTGATCTCGTCCAAACCGGCCAAACTTGAAGTCGAGGCGAGCCGTGGTAAACGCAGTGCCGAGATCGCACTCAAGTATTCAAAAGATCCGACCGACCTGTTATCGACTGTCCAAGTCGGAATCACATTGATCGGGATTATCAACGGGGCCTACGGGGGTGCGCGTTTCTCGGCGCCGCTCGCCGATGTGTTCGCCAATCTTGGCATGAGTCCCCAGTACGCACCGACCGTCGGTTACGTCGTCGTCGTCACGATTATTACGTATTTGTCGCTCATCATCGGTGAGCTCGTGCCGAAACGGATTGCGCTCGTGGCTCCGGAAAAAGTCACGATGGCGATCATTCCGGCACTCGACTTATTTAGTAAAGTGATGCGACCGTTTATTTGGATTTTGTCGAAGTCGACACTTTTCCTTTTCAAATTGCTTGGCTTGAAAGCGGAGCAATCGAGTGGTGAGACCGAGCTCGAAATCAAGCAACTCTTGTTCGAAGGAGCCCAGCAAGGGGCATTCGCACACGAGGAAGTGCAGCAGGTCGAGCGTGTGTTTGCGTTCCATGACCAGCTGATTTATGAATTGATGCAACCGCGGACGACGCTGGAATGGGTCGACCTTGAAGACGACATGGACGATATCAAGAAATCGATTTATGAGAGTAAACACAATAAACTCCCGGTCGGGCGCGATACGCTCGACGAGTTCGTCGGTTATATCGATGTCCGTGACATTTTGACATTATCGACGCTTCGGGAGCCCTCACAAATTTTGAAGCGAATCAAACAACCACTCATCGTCCCAAAACAGCGAGAAGCGAGCCAAGTGTTGCAGATGATGCAAAAGAATGGCGTCGAAATCGCCTTCGTGCTCGATGAGTACGGCGGATTCCTCGGGATGGTCACATTGTTCGATATTCTAGAAGAAATCGTCGGCGAAGTGATGATTGAAGAAGAAACACCGGAAGTCGTGCGCCGTGAAGACGGTTCGTACTTGGCCGATGGTTTGCTCGGGATTGAGGATTTGAAGCGGACGTTCGGAATTCGAGACAATCGTTTTGATGAAGGGCGTAACTCGTATCATACTCTTGCCGGACTCGTTATTTATGCGCTCGGCGATTTCCCAAAACGGGGAGACGTTGTCGAAGCATATGGTCTTCGATTCGAGGTCGTCGATATGGACGGCAAACGTGTTGACCAAGTGCTCGTATCGATGTTGCCTGAACAAACAAAAGAAGACTGACGCCGCGGCGTCAGTCTTCTTTTTTAGGCGCGTTCCATGTCTCGAATGCCGCCTGCATGAGGACGCGGGCGGTATGAAGCATCGCCCGTTCGTCCACATCGAAGCGGGGATGATGATGAGGGAAGACGGCACCGACTTCCGGGTTACCGGCTCCGGTGAAGAAGAAGCTGCCCGGTACGTGTTGCATATAATAGGCAAAATCTTCTCCGACCATGAGCGGGGACATTTCGATGACGCCATCGGTGCCAACGACGCGAGCGGCGCTGCGACGGACGTGATCGGTCTCGATAGGATGGTTGATCACGGCGGGGTAGCCCCGGATATAGTCGAGCTCGTAGTGCGCTTCGCTCGCCGAACAGATATGGGTGATAGTCCGCTCCATCTCGGCGATAATGCGTGTTTGCGTCTCCGGTGTGAACGTCCGTACCGTGCCAGACAGCTTCGCTTCATCGGCGATGACGTTGAATGCCTGACCGGCAACGAACGTGCCGACAGTTAAGACGGCCGGTTCGAGCGGGTCGATGCGACGACTGATGACTTGTTGCAACTGGCTGACGATATTCGTTCCGACCATGACGGCATCGACCGTGTGTTGCGGGATGGCCCCGTGACCACCTTTGCCTTTGACGGTCAGTTCGAAGCGATCAGCCGCGGCCATGATCGGTCCCGTCTTCACACCAATCGTCCCGTATGGAAGCGGGGTCCAAATATGAGAGCCGTAAATATAATCGACACCGTCAAGACATCCATCTTCGATCATCGGTTTGGCTCCACCTGGCGCGAGTTCTTCTGCGAACTGGTGAATGAGGACGACATCTCCCGGAAGGTCGATTTCCGTGAGTGCTTTCGCAAGGACGAGCAACGTCGCTGTATGCGCATCATGACCGCAAGCGTGCATCGAGCCATTCACTTTCGAGCGGTACGGGACGTCCTTTAAATCTTGAATCGGCAAGGCGTCAAAGTCGGCCCGAAACGCGATGGTCGGGCCTTCGCCGCCATGAATGCGTGCGACAACACCGTTGCCACCAACATGTTCGCGCACATCGAGGCCGAGGTCGCGCAAATAAGCTGCAATCGTCCGAGGTGTCTCTCGTTCTTCGAATGAAAGTTCGGGATGTTGATGGAAGTGGCGGCGGAGCGTCACCATCTCGTCGTATAGCTCCGTCAAGCGTGAATCGAGGTCAGTCACAAGCATGATTTACACTCCTGTCCGTTGATCATTTTTGGTTGAAGCAAGGTCCATACGTCGTGTGAATTCAAATCGTCGAGAATCGGACGATGTAATAAGGTTTGCGCTTCGTCAGCCGTCACCCATCTGGCATCACTGTGCTCCTCGGAGAGGGTGACGGTCGTCGCGACCGGGTGAGCTAAATACGTCATGATGACGACTTGACGATCCGGGGCGGTCAAAAACGTCGTGGCGTACAACAATTGCTGGACCGCCACATGCAAACCGGCCTCTTCGAACACTTCCCGTTCAAGAGCGCGTTCGAGCGACTCGCCAAAGTCGAGTTTACCTCCGACGAGTTCCCACGTGCCGGGATTGACCTCGTCATCATCAGCTCGTTTGATGATGAGCATGTGGTCGTCTTGCACAATCACCGCTTTCACGGCAACAACGATGGTAGGAACGGACATAATGACACTCCTTTGTATGAATTCGTGAGAGAACCCACAGCATATATGAATCATTTTCTACATATTCCCTAAGTTATGATTATGGTATACGACAAAAGGGAATTAATACAGGAGAAAATCATGAAATGAGGTGCCGAAATGGGTTGGATTATCGCAATTGGGATTATCGTTGTCTTGGCGTTCGTATATTTCTCGATGTACAACGGACTTGTCAAATATCGAAACTGGGTCGACGAGGCGTGGGCACAGATTGATGTACAGTTGAAACGGCGTTACGATTTGATTCCGAACTTGGTCGAAACGGTGAAGGGCTATGCCAAGCATGAGCAAGAGACGCTCGCAAAAGTTGTTGAGTTACGGAATCAACTCGGTTCGAAGACGAGCCGTCAAGAACAGATGGAAGTGAACGATCAATTGAGCGGCGCATTGAAGAATTTGTTCGCACTCCGGGAGGCATACCCAGATTTGAAAGCGAACGAGAATTTTAAGATGCTCCAGGAAGAACTGACGCAGACCGAAAATAAAGTCGCCTACTCACGACAGTTGTATAACAATACGGTCATGAAATATAACACGAAAGTCGAATCGGTCCCGACGAACATCATCGCCTCCGTTCACAACTTCGAAAAACGCGACATGCTCGAAGCGCGTGAAGAAGAACGTGAAAACGTGCGTGTCTCATTCTAATGGATTGGAGTGGCGACGATGATTTTATATGAACAGATTCGTAAAAATAAAATCAAGACCGTGTTCATCGTGGCCGGATTTGTCCTGCTCGTCTTAGGAGTCGGGGTGGTCATCTCGTATTTGAATTATGGCGACCCGCTCCCAGGCCTCATCTTCACTCCGGTGTTCTCGCTGTTTTATATCGGCATCGTCATCATGTCGAGCACGAACATTGTCATGAAGATGAACCATGCCCAAGAGATCACATCGGTCGACCAGCATCGGTTTCTCTGGCACACTGTCGAGAACATGGCGATGGTTGCGCGCGTCCCGATGCCGCGCATCTTCATCATTAACGATGCGTCCCCGAACGCATTCGCGACCGGGCTGAAACCAGAAAAGGCAGCCGTCGCCGTGACAACTGGACTGCTCGACCAGTTGACGCGAGAAGAAGTCGAGGGTGTCATCGCCCATGAAGTCGCCCATATCAAAAATTACGATGTACGACTGGCGACAGTGACGCTCGCCCTTGTCTCGGTCATCGCCATCATGAGCGATATCGGGTCGCGGATGCTGTTCTTCCGGAGTGTTGGCGGCCGCCGCGACAACAACCAAAACCCGATTTTTATGATTGTCGGGCTCGTGTTGTTGGTTCTCGCACCGCTCATCGCCACGCTCGTCAACTTGGCCATCTCGCGAAATCGTGAGTTTTTGGCGGACGCGAGCGGGGCCGAATTGACACGTAATCCGGATGCCCTCGCATCGGCGCTAGAGAAAATCGCGAATATCCAAACACCGGTGAAGGAAGCCTCTCGCGCCTCGGCGTCGCTCTACTTTTCAGACCCGCTTAAGAAAAAGCTGAGCGGTCTGTTCTCGACGCACCCGAACCCGGCTGAACGGATTGCCAGACTGCGAAGCATGTAGTGCATGATGAAGGCCCTCTTTTTTAGGAAGTGGGCCTTTATGCGTGAATAGAGTCGGCTTATTCCGCCAATTCAATTTGTATCGATAGTGAATGGGAATGATAGTGAAAAAGAGGACGGATTGGAGGGGGCTTCATGTTTGAGTCGGCACTTGAGTTAGGCATTGTCATCTTCTTATTGATTTACTCAGTCACGGTTTCGCTGATGTTGATGTCAGTCAAAAAGAAGAGCTGAACTTAACATATGAGCAAAGGCAGTAAAAAGCCACCTCGCGAGGTGGCTTTCGTCAGTTACCCGGCGCGATGGCTCCGGAGTTTTTCAATCTCTTCGAGGACGAATTGGACGTTCGTTCCGACGATGACTTGAATATGGTTCGGGCTGACAACCTTGATACCAGGGATGCCCGCTTTCTTGATTTGCGCTTGGTCGACCGTATCCATGTCTTTCACATCGACGCGGAGACGTGTGACGCATGACTCGATGCCTGTGACGTTTTGATCGCCACCGAGACCATCGTAAATCATCGCTGCCATCGCTGAATATTGACCGCCGGCAGCGACTGGAGCCGTCTTCGTTTCGCCTTCAGGAGTCGTTTCCGTTGCGACCGCGTCAACCGCTTCGTCTGATTCACGGCCAGGTGTGGCCAAGTTGAGCTTGACGATCATGAAGCGGAAGATGACGTAGTAGATGGCACCGAAGACGAGACCTTGAACGAGCAACATGTACGGCTGGTTCGCGAGCGGTAACCGTGAGCTGAGGACAAAGTCGACAAGACCGGCGCTGAAGCCGAATCCGGCCGTCCATTGGAACGTCGCTGCGATGAAGAGGGAAACCCCTGTCAAGACCGCGTGGACGAGGTAGAGAACTGGTGCGAGGAACATGAACGAGAATTCGAGCGGTTCCGTGACACCTGTGAAGAACGATGCGAACGCTGCGGCGAGAAGGAGCGAGGCCGCTTGTTTTTTACGTTTTGTTTTCGCTGTATGGTACATGGCGAGGGCTGCTGCCGGAAGACCGAACATCATAATCGGGAAGAACCCGGCTTGATAGCGTCCAGTAATCCCTTTCACACCTTCACCTGACCAGAAGTTACCGATATCGTTAATGCCGGCCACATCGAACCAGAATACCGAGTTCAAGGCGTGGTGAAGACCAGTTGGGATTAACAGACGGTTGAAGAAGCCGTAAAGGCCTGCCCCGATTGCACCCATTTTAGAGATCGTTTCCCCAAATCCGACGAGTCCTGTGTACACGACCGGCCAGACGAAGTAAAGGGCGACCGAGACGAGGATCATCGAGAATGCCGTCATGATTGGCACGAGACGCTTCCCACTAAAGAAGGCGAGCGCGTCTGGTAGCTTCACATGACTGAAGCGGTTGTACATTTGAGCGGCGACGATACCTGACAAGATACCGACGAACGCGTTGGCAATCTTACCGAACGCTGGGTTGACGGCTTCGACGTCGACACCTTGGAACAAGGCGACCGTTGCCGAAGACAAGAGTGTCGTGACCGTGAGGAAGGCGACAAGTCCGCTTAGAGCGGCTGAGCCGTCACGGTTTTTCGCCATCCCGAGGGCGACCCCGACTGCGAAGAGAATTGGAATGTTATCGATGATCGCTGAACCGGCTTTGATCAAGAATGCGGCGGCGATGTTTTCAGAACCCCAGCCGACCGGGTCGATCCAGTAACCGATCCCCATGAGAATGGCAGCTGCAGGAAGTACGGCAACCGGCAACATGAGGGAACGTCCGAGACGTTGTAAAAAGTTCATCATTGTAAATGTCCTCCTTTTTGATGGTGTTGATCTTGCAGGCGTTGAATGTGGAGCGTGATGTAACCAAGCTCTGATTCGGGCAAGACGATGCCGTATAAGTCTTCCATTTCGTTTGCGACGTCAGACGCACATGCATAGGCCGACGTGAACTTCGTTTGAATCATGAGAAGCATATCTTCGTCGATCGTATGGTGATCGTAATGGTTGACCCGATCCATGACGAATCGTAAATGAGTTAATAAGCGTTGATAGGATAAGTCATCTTCTTCTATAGATAGATCGAGCCGTCTCGAAATCGATTGAATCATGTCACGTACGATTGTCGTCTGTTTGACCGTCTTGCGTAAATCACCTCCCTTCACTTTTAATGTATGGATGTGCAGCGCGATGAAGGCCGCCTCATCTTTCGGCATCTTCACGCCGAGTTTGTCCTCGATGAGGTGAAGCGCCCATAGTCCGATTTCGTATTCGTTGCGATATAAAATCTTAATCTCGTTCAACAGCTTGTTGCGAAGCGAGATTCCTTCTTGCTCGCGCTCGATGGCAAACGAGATATGATCGGTGAGCACGATATGGATGTGTTCGTTGAACGTCGTCTCGAGCCGTTTTTCCGCATGCGAAATGATTTCTTCTGAAATCGTGAAGTGCTCAATTGGAATCCGTGTCAGCAGTTGTTGAAACTTGTCGTTCTCCGACATGACGAACAGCTTTTCCACCTTATGCGGATTGACGATATCGTTGCGAGCCTTCTTGAACGCGACGCCTGGTCCGATGGCGATCTTCTCTTCGCCCTCGTCTGAGACGATGACCGCGTTGTTGTTTAAAATCTTTTTAATTTTTAACATGTGTCCTCCTAACGAGGAGTCATTGTTCCGCTTGAGCGACGACGGTTTTCCCGGGAAGCGATGGGCCTCCTGCATGGAACGAATACGGGTGCTCTAACGTGCTCCCGTTTGTGATGACCATCGGAGTGACCGTGTCTTTACCGGCTCGCTGGATTTGTTCCAAGTCGGCCGTCAACAGTGGCTGTCCGGTCGTGACCGTGTCACCGACTTTGACGTGGACGTTGAATGGGCTACCCGCGAGTTCGACCGTATCGAGTCCGACATGAATCAAAATTTCAGCTCCGTCTCCCGAACGGATATCGATCGCGTGCTTCGTCGGTGCGACTTGGATGATGGTTCCATCTACCGGTGCGACGACCGTTCCGTCCGTCGGCATGATAGCAATCCCGTCGCCCATCATCTTCTCGCTGAAGACGGGGTCGGTCACTTCCTCAAGTGGAATGATGTCTCCTTCCATGGGTGCGTAAAGTGTCAGTGTATGTCTCTTCATCCACTTATTCAATAACATGTTCGATTCATCCTTTCGCTTGAAAAATGATTGTGAAAAAAAAAACAGGCATGGAGTATAGACAGGTGGCGTGAGCCTTTCGTCTTACTCCATGCCTGATCGAATCAGTCACATGTGATCGTTATTCGTTTCGTCACCCTTAAGATAGCACGCCGATGTATAGATATCAAGACCTAATTTGAAAGCGCTCTCTAGAAATTTTACTTCTTCGAAAATCTGTTGTATAGTTAGGGCGAAACTGAATGGGAAAGGTGTTGCATGTTAATGAGTGAGGTTGTATCTGCCTAACGAACTGAAAAATGTTGGATGACGCGTCTCTTTGTCATGCCTTCATGTTCTGTTACAGATACCGCCCTTCATAAACTGCCAGACACCGGTCTGTCTTTTTGCGTTGGTCGTCATCGGCCGACGCTTTTTGTTTGCGCGGTATCTCCATCACAAAATAAGGAGACTCCATCATGAATGAACAAACTTTAGACAAACTACAATATAACGACTTGATTCAGCACGTCGAACGATACTGCATCAGCGGATTCGGACGCAACTTGTTACGAAACCAGCGTCCGACGAGCCATTTGCAAACGGTGAAAAAACGGCTCCAAGAGACATCGGAAGCACGCGCGATTCTCGACGCGACGTCACACGTCCCCTTTATCGGGGTATCCGATATGGAACCACTCATCGGTAAAATCAGCCGGGGCATCCAGCTCGAGGCAAGCGAACTCGAAGCCGTCGCCGAATTTTTCCGGGGTGCCCGGAAGCTGAAACGGTTCATGGCCGAGCAGGCATTCTTTGCACCGCTCTTGTCGCTTTACGCGGGCGAGATGAGCGAGTGGCGAAGCATCGAGGAAGACATCACCCAAGCGATTCGCGGGGGACGTGTCGTCGACGAGGCGTCTAAAGAATTGAAACGGGTCCGCAAACAAATCGACATTCTCGAAGGACGAATTGAGGAGCGGTTGAGCAAGTTCTTGAAGAGCGCTGCGAACCGGGAAGCGATTCAAGACGGTTTTGTGACGAAGAAGCAAGACCGATTCACGATTCCAATCAAAGCGTCGTATAAACACAAAGTCGCCGGGACAATCGTCGACACATCGAGCCGGGGGACGACGGTCTTCATCGAACCGGAAGCGGTCGTGAAGCTGAACGCGGAACTCGTCGTCAAACGGACGAAAGAAGCGGTCGAAATCTATCAAGTGCTTGCGACGCTCACCGGCATGGTGGCAGAAGCGTTGCCGACAATCGAGACGACACTCGACGTCATCGCCCAATACGACATGGTATTCGCGAAAGGGAAGTATAGTCAAACGATTGACGGCATCGCTCCGCGTGTGAACGGGGTCGGAAAAATCCGTTTGAAACAAGTCCGTCATCCGCTCCTTGAACGGGCGGTCCCACTCGACTTCTCGCTCGGGGACACGTATCGAGGTCTGATTATCACCGGACCGAACGCCGGCGGGAAGACGGTCGTCTTGAAGACAATCGGTCTGCTCAGTTTGATGACGATGAGCGGACTTCATATTCCAGCGCATCCGGACACGGACATCTCGACGTTTGACGACGTGTTCGTCGATATCGGGGACAACCAGGATATGGGGTCGGCGCTCAGCACGTTCTCGGCCCATATGCATAACGTGGCAAGCATCATACAGAAGGCCGGGAAACGGTCGTTACTATTATTCGATGAGATTGGAAGCGGGACCGAGCCGAACGAGGGAGCGGCCCTCGCCATCGCGATTTTGGAAGAGGCATATAAGCGCGGCTGTCTCGTCGTCGCCTCGACCCATTACGGCGAGATCAAAGCGTACTCCGAGACGCATCCGGACTTCATGAACGCGGCCATGCAGTTCGACCCGGAAACGCTCGAACCGAAGTATCGGCTGTTGATTGGGCAGTCCGGCGACAGCAACGCCTTATTCATTGCCCGGAAAATGAAATTGCCCGAATCGATTTTGAAGCAGGCGGCCCGCTATATGCACGACAAGACATACGACCAGTCGCTCCTTGATGCGACGCGACTGACACAAGAAGTCGTCCGCCCTGTCGTCGAACCTGACCAAATGCTAGTGAAGGGTGACCGGGTCCGCCTGCTCGAGACGAATCAAGTCGGTCTTGTCTATGCGATGGACGAATCGTTGCGCCAAGTCACCGTCTATGTCGACGGTGTCTTCAGTGAGCAACCGCTCCGCCGAGTTCGACGCGAGGCGAAAGCGCTCGACTTGTATCCAGCTGGTTATGACCTGGAAACGTTATTCATCGATTACCGGGACCGGAAAGAAGCCCATGACTTTGCCCGCGGTTCGAAAAAAGCGCTCCGTCGCGTCGAAAAAGAGATTCGAGCGCGTCAACGGGCCGAACGAGGTGAATGAGTGTATCCAGCCCGGCACTCGGGTAAGAAACAAGGACCGGGAGTCATCACGTACAGTTCGGCTTTCGAGTAACGTGTCGGAGGTGACTGGATGTTTTGGTTAAGTTTGTTGTTTGCCGTCGGATTTGCTTTGATTCATTATTTCTCTGGACAATTGATCCATGTGCGCGAGACACCGCGGAGCCGGTTTTTGTCGCTCGCCGGCGGTGTCGCCGTCGCCTATGTGTTTCTCCATCTCTTGCCTGAGCTGAATGAATATCAACAAGAACTTGAAGGGCATCTCGAGAGCGGCCTATTCGCTTCAATCGAGAATCACATCCTCGTCGTCAGCATGCTCGGATTGGCCGTGTTTTATGGGCTGGAACGATTGGCCACGCAAATGCAACGGCGTGGCAACGGCAGCGTTTTTTGGATTCACATGGCGTTGTTCATCGTCTACAACTTCAGCATCGGCTACGTGCTCGCGGAGAGCGAGTTCGATACGGCATGGGCAATGACACTCTACTTTGTCGCATTAGGGATTCATTTCATTACGGTCGACCAGGGTCTGAGGCATCACCATCAGGAGTCGTACGACAGGCGAGGCCGATTGTGGTTGTCGTTGGCCGTGCTTGCCGGGTGGGGCGTCGGAGCATTTTCAGCGCTCCATGAAGTGACGCTATCGATGATTGTCGCGTTCTTGGCTGGGGGGATTATTTTGAACGTCATGAAAGAAGAGCTGCCAGAAGAGCGAGACAGCAGCTTTCGTGCGTTTGCTGTCGGGCTCATCGGATACGCTTTACTGCTATTGGCCATATGAAAAGGCAACCCTCGCGGTTGCCTTTTTGCTTACAGTGAATTGGTGCTCTGATTGTCTACGTTATCATCGGCCGCAGGTGTGTCCTCATCTTGGTTCGGGCCACCGAATTGACCACCGTGATGAGGGCCATGCCCGCCTCCGTGACGTCCACCGCCAAAGCCGCGCATGTCGCCTAAGTCGTCGTAACTCGTGATGTCAGCAAAACGTTCTTCGTGGTCGGCAAGAATCGCGTCGGCCTCATCTTGCGTCAAGTCACCGGATTCGATGGCTGCCTCAAGTTTCGCTTCATGAGAAGTGATGATCGCCTCGATGAACTGTTCGATGGTGATTCCTGTTTCTTCCGCGAGTTCAGGAAGCGATTGTCCTTCTTCTCGCGCTGCTTCCACTTCGGCTTCGGTCAAACCGAGCGCCTCGAGCAAAGCGACCTGCCCGGCTGCCCGGTCACCGAACATGCCCCGCTCGCCGCGTTCTCCGCGTTCGCATTGGGTCGTCGTTTCCGTTCCGTCGGTTGTTGTCGTATCGTTCGTGGCGGCATAGACGCCGGTTCCTGAGACGGCAAGTAGGCCGGCCAGGGCGATGGCTAATTTAGATGTTTTCATATTAATCTCCTCCTTTACTACTTCAAGTGTAGGACGTGGACGTTCAAAAGTTGTGAGGGAGTTGCAAGGTTTCTGCAAATTGTCTTTGGGAAATGATGGGTTCGTTTCGCGATGCGATATAATGGGGTTGGAGGCGATAAAGATGAACGTACTCGTAGTCGAAGATGAACCGAAATTAGCGGACGGGCTTGCCCGCTTTTTAACGTACGCGGGGTTTCATGTCAGTGTGGCCGGTACACTCGCCGAAGCGAAGCAGCAGCTCGAGCAACCGTTCGATGCGGTCCTGCTCGACGTTCGTCTGCCGGACGGGGAAGGATGGACGCTCATTCCAAAACTGAAGACGCTCAAGCCGCGGCCGGCCATCATCTTGGCGACGGCACGAGGAGAGGCGGATGACCGTGTGTTCGGCCTCGAGCTCGGGGCCGACGATTATTTGGTCAAACCGATCGTGTTAAAGGAACTCGAAATTCGCCTGAAGCGTCTCGTCAAACAGACGGACGAGATCTCGTTCGGCGACATGATGGTGGACGCACGATCCCGTACGGTGACCGATCACGGCCAAGCGATTCGGATGACCAATAAAGAATACGAGTTGCTCCTCTTCTTCTTGAAACATAGCGGAGAAGCGCTCGATCGCAACCGCCTACTCGACGAGGTGTGGGATTATACGTTCGCCGGGGACACGCGCACGGTCGACACGCACGTCAAACAGTTGCGTGACAAATTGCCGACGATGAAGCGGTACTTGAAGACGGTGCATCGCGTCGGTTATCGATTGGAGGAAGTCCGATGAGCCGGTTGATGAAGAAGTTGCTCTGGACCGCGATTCTCCCTCTCGTCGTCATGGCGGTGCTCACATTTGGTCTGACATCACTCCTGATTGGGCGTTTCGCGGAGACGGAGAGCTATGACCAACTCGAGCGTGAAGCGGACATCGTGTATGAGGCGCTTGTGGATGGACGCGGCATACCGGGTCAACTCGATGTTCTCGTGTTTCAAGACGGGGAGGCGGTCAATCTGGATCGTGGGGGCAGGATGCGTCGACATATGTCGCCAGTCCTCGATCCAGACTTACTTTCCGAACGAGATGAGGTCAGTGTGAACGGGGCGCGGTTATTGACGTTCCTTCGGGAAGAAGGGGATGTACAAATCGTGACGTACGCACCCGTCCCGCTGTCGAATCCGCAGTTTCGTCAAATCTACGTCATTCTCGGGAGCGGGTTCTTGCTCGCGCTCATCGTCGCCGTCGGTGTGACGTATTGGATGGGGCGGCGTTTGACGTCCCCGCTCGTCGAGTTGAAGCAGGCGACCACAGCCATCATGTCGGGCCGGCATGACATCACACTACCGTCTGTCACCGACGACGAGATTGGAGATTTGACGGAAGCGGTCCGTCAGATGAACACATCACTCGAAGAGAAAGAACGGATGCAAAATACATTCATCTCAGGGGTTACGCACGATGTCCGGACCCCGCTTGCCATCGTCCGGAACGAGGCCGAAATGCTTGAACTCGGTGTCGTCAAACAAGAAGATGTGGCGGCGACGGGTCGCAGTTTAACCGAGGAAGTCGATCGGATCGATCGGCTCGTCAGTCAGATGCTCGAATACTCCAAACTATCCGTGGGCAACGTGACACTTTCGCTCGAGTCCGTTCGTTTGGATGCATTGATCAAAGAGACTGTCTCGCGGATGGATGAATGGTTCCGTCATAAGGAAGTGACGGTCACACTTGAACTCGTCGAGGACGCGGTCGTCCAGGCGGACCGATTGGCGATGGAGCGTGTACTGTCGAACTTTCTTCAGAACGCGTATCACGCCAGTCCACTAGGAGGTGTGATCACGATCAGGCTCTCCGAGCGACGGCTTGAAATCGAAGACGAAGGGCCGGGTATTGCCGAGACGATGCGCGCCAACATCTGGGATATGTATGTGAAAGGGGACCGTTCGAACGGTCACGGACTTGGTCTGGCCATCAACAAGCTGTTGCTCGAGGCTCAAGGACTCGTTTACGGAGTCGAATCGAGAGAGGGAGAGGGGGCGTTGTTTTGGATCGAATGGGACTAAACTTATTTTTGCGGGGTGTCCGCTTAGAGCGAGATCGGATTGAAAAGCCAGGTTACCCGTTCTCGCTACCGATTTTTGATGGATTTGATGAATTGACGCTGACGAAGCCGGTCACGTTCTTGGTTGGTGAGAATGGGAGCGGGAAATCGACGTTGGTCGAAGGGATGGCTATCGCCGCTGGATTCAATCCGGAAGGGGGCGCGACGACGTTCCGTTTTGAGACCGAGTCGACACATAGCCCGCTGTTCGAAGCGCTTCGTCCGATTCGGGGCGCGTACCGGCCGAAAGACGGATTTTTCCTCCGGGCCGAGACGGCATATCAACTGTCGAGCTATGTGGATGAGATCGCGCGAACGTCGCCCGACCCGGAACGGTTTTATGCGTCCTACGGCGGTCGATCGCTCCATGAGCAGTCGCACGGGGAAGCGTTTTTGTCGCTCATGCTCCATCGATTCCGTGATGGCGGGCTCTATATATTGGACGAGCCCGAGGCCGCCTTGTCGCCGATGCGGCAGTTGACGATGCTCGCACGCATGCATGAACTCGTGCAATCGGGAAGTCAATTCATCATTGCGACCCATTCGCCGATCCTCATGTCGTATCCGGACGCCGACATCCTCCAAGTCGAGACGGGACTCCGTCCGACGACGTTCGATGAACTCGAACACGTTCGTGTCATGCGCGACTTTCTAGCGGCACCGGAACGGATGCAACGCATCCTATTCGAATGAAAAACGGTCACGGTGTAAGCGTTTTATTTTTATGTTGACGTCAAGATTTCAAGGGGGTATGCTAGTAGCGAGAAGAAGAAAATCCACTTTGGGATTGTTACTGGTCAAGCAGGCAAAACCTAAATTGATGCCGATCATCCAGATGTGGGGACCGGTGTGAATTTAGGTTTTTTTCTTTTCAATCGAACTTGAGCGGAGGTGAATTGATTCCATGCAAATTTCAAAAGTGTTCAACAATAACGTCGTGGCCATTCAAGCGAACGGTCAAGAACAAGTCGTCATGGGACGGGGAATCGCGTTCCAAAAGCGTCCAGGCGATGCGATCGATCAAACGCGGATTGAAAAAGTCTTTACGCTCGAGAGTAAAGAAAGCCATGAACGGTTCGTCCATTTTTTGAATGAGATGCCAGCTACCGAGATGGATACGGTCAAAGAAATCGTCAAGCTCGCGGAGACGCGACTCGAGAAGCCGGTCCATGACTCGCTTTACGTGACCCTCGCCGACCACATCCATTTCGCTCTCAGCCGATATCGAGATGGAATCATCATCCGTAACCCGCTCGTTTGGGAAGTGAAGCGGTTTTATGGACCCGAGTTCGCGATCGGGAAAGAAGCGGTCGCCCTGATTAACGAACGGCATGACGTCAAGTTAGACGAGGACGAGGCGGTCGCGATCGCCCTCCATCTCGTCAACGCGACGATGTCGGGTGCCAAAGGTGAGAACTTACATCTCGTCACCGAGATGACACGCGCCACGCAAGCGATTCTCACCATCATCACGTACCACTTTCAAATTGATTTGGACGAAGAGTCGTACGCCTACTCACGGTTTTTGACCCACTTGAAATACTTCGTCCAACGGCTCGCCTCCGGGGAGAAGATTAAACCCGGCGGTGATGAGACGCTGTTTGAGATGGTGAAGCTTCGCTATCCGGATGCTTACGAATGTGTCGAGAAAATCGCAGGGTTGATTGCCACGAAGTACAATTACGAGGTCTCGACCGATGAGCGGTTGTATATGATGATTCATATCGAAAACTTAATGAAAGAACGACGATCCTAAGGATGGTTACTGATGATGCAGGCCAAACCTAAATGACGACACCTCCCGTGTGCGTTCATTTAGGTTTTTCTTTTTACCCAAATTGAAGGAGTGAACACTATGAGCCAAACAAAAACGCTCGCGGCGGACATCATTCGTCACGTCGGCGGGAAAGATAACGTCAAAAGCGTGTTCCATTGTGCGACACGGCTACGTTTTAAATTAAAAGATGAACAGAAAGCCAATCCCGAGGCGTTAAAAAACCATGATGGTGTCATCACGGTCGTCCAAAGCGGCGGTCAGTTCCAAGTCGTCATCGGCAACAACGTCCCTTACGTCTACCAAGACGTGGTCGAGGCGGGCGGATTCCAGACGTCATCGAACGACGATACGGAAAAAACGGGCGTCTTTAACCGGTTGATTGATGTGATTTCGGGGATTTTTACCCCGATTCTCGGTCCGATGGCCGGTAGCGGTCTATTGAAAGGGTTGCTCGCCATTCTCGTCGCCCTCGGCCTGCTCACGCAAGACATGGGCACGTATATTGTCTTGAACGCAGCGGCTGACGCGCTCTTCTACTTCCTACCGGTCATTCTCGGCCATTCGGCAGCGAAGAAGTTTGGCGGTAATCCGTATATCGGGATGATTATCGGGGGTGCGCTCGTCTACCCGGCTATCGTCGCGATGCAAGGAGCGGGCGAGTCGCTCACGTTCCTCACGGTACCGGTCGTCTTGATGAGCTACGCGTCATCGGTCATTCCAATCATCTTAGCAGCGTATGTGTCATCGAAAATTGAGACATTCTTTAACAAACACACGCATGAAGCGGTCCGTAACTTCACGACACCGATGATGGCACTCTTGATCGTCGTCCCGCTCACATTCCTCGCGATCGGTCCGGTCGCGACATACGCGAGCCAAGGACTCGCCGGTGGCTATTCGTTCTTATATGAACTCAGTCCAGTCGTCGCTATTGCCTTCATCGGCGCGTTCTGGCAAGTGCTCGTCATGTTCGGTCTCCACTGGGGGCTCGTGCCGATCATCATCAACAACTTGGCGGTCGTCGGCATGGACACGATCGTCGTCGGGGTCCTCATGGCGACGTTCGGTCAGGTCGGGGCAACGCTCGCCATCACATTGAAGGCGCGTGACCCGAAGACGAAAGGGCTCGGGACGTCATCGACGATTGCCGGCGTATTCGGCATCACCGAGCCAGCGATTTATGGATTGACGCTTCCGCGCAAAAAACCGTTCGTCTTCGGGATGGTTGGCGGTGCGGCCGGCGGGGTCGTCGGCGGTATGCTTGGCACGGCGGCTTACGCGATGGGTGGTCTCGGCGTGTTCAGTATCCCAGTCATGATTCCGGCGACGGGTCTCGATATGACGTTCTACGGCGCCTTGATCGGTCTTGCGGTCGCGACACTCGTCTCGTTCGGACTCACGTTCGCATTCCATAAAGAAGTCGAGACAGGCGAACAGACAACGGCAGAAGTAGCGCCGGCCGTATCGGAGCACGTCGGTTTCCCGGTATCGGCTCCAGTCAAAGGAGAAGCGGTTTCCCTCGAGACCGTTCGCGATGAAGTGTTCTCGAGCGGTGCGATGGGGAAAGGACTTGCTATCATGCCGACAGAAGGGGTCGTCTACGCCCCATTCGATGGCGAAGTTGTCACGGTCTTCCAATCGAAGCACGCCATCGGACTCCGTTCACATAGCGGCGTCGAAGTATTGATTCACGTCGGGCTCGACACGGTCCAGCTCGGTGGGAAACATTTTGAAACGTTCGTCCAAGCCGGACAGCGTGTGACCGAGGGCGATGTGTTAGTGAAATTTGATTTAGAGGCCATTGCCCAAGCCGGTTATGACACGATTACCCCGGTAATTGTCACGAATACAGGGAATTACTTAGATGTCTTGCCGACACATGTCGGCATCGTCGAACCAAACCACGGCGTCTTGCGCGTCTTAGCCTAAGAGGAGGAACAAACATGAAACAAGTAGCGAAGAACTTTTTATGGGGTGGCGCCACAGCGGCGAACCAATTTGAAGGTGGATACCAAGAAGGTGGAAAAGGGCTCTCGATCGCGGATGTGATGCCGGGCGGCAAGGACCGAATGAAAATCATCCATGACCCGACGTTCGATTTCGAGTTGCATGACGAGTATGCGTACCCGAACCACGAAGGCATCGACTTCTATCATCACTACAAGGAAGACATCGCCCTCTTCAAAGAGATGGGCTTCAAGACGTTCCGCATGTCAATCGCTTGGTCGCGCATCTTCCCGAATGGAGATGAGCTCGAACCGAACGAGGAAGGGCTCAAATTCTATGACCGCGTCATCGATGAACTCGTCGCGCAAGGAATTGAGCCACTCGTCACGATTTCACATTACGAGTTGCCGCTTCATTTGGCGACAGCATACGGTGGTTGGCGCGACCGTCGCCTCGTGACATTTTTCGAGCGGTACAGCCGTGTCTTGTTCGAACGTTACCAAGGCAAGGTCAAATATTGGCTCACGTTCAATGAAATCAACGGGGCCCAGTTCATGCCGATGCTCAGTCTCGGAATGGCAATCCGTGAAGGGGACGACCAGTTGCAGTTGACGTACCAAGGGTTGCACCATCAACTCGTGGCAAGTGCGCTCGCGACAAAAGCGGCAAAAGAAATCGATCCGTCGATGCAAATCGGCTGCATGCTCATCGCGGCGCCGGTCTATCCGTACAGCTCGAATCCAGAAGACATCTGGTATGCACACGACGCCGAGCGCATGATGAACTTTTTCTGTGGCGACGTCCATGTCCGTGGTGAGTATCCATCGTTCGCGAAACGCTTCTTCCGTGAGAACGGAATCGAACTCGTGATGGAAGACGGGGACCTCGAGACACTGAAAGCGAACACGGTCGACTTTTTCTCGCTCAGCTACTATATGTCGCGTACCGAGAAAGCGGAGAAGACGGAAGGTGAGGCAGCGGGGAACATTATGAGCGGGGTGAAAAACCCTTACCTCAAGGCGAGCGACTGGGGTTGGGAAATCGATCCGATGGGACTTCGCGTCATCTTGAACAAACTGTATGAGCGCTATGAATTGCCGCTCTTCATCGTCGAGAACGGTCTCGGTGCTTATGACAAGGTCGAAGCGGACGGTTCGGTCCATGACGATTACCGGATTGAGTACTTGCGTGACCATTTGAAAGCGATGGTGGAGGCGATTGAAGATGGTGTCGACGTCATCGGCTATACGAGCTGGGGCTGTATCGACCTCGTCAGTGCGTCGACCGGGGAGTACAGCAAGCGTTACGGCTTCATCTACGTCGATAAGCATGACGACGGGTCGGGGACGCTCGAGCGTTCGCGGAAGGACTCGTTCTTCTGGTATCAAGACGTCATCCAGACGAACGGGGCGAGCTTGTTCGAAGATGAGACGGTAAAATAAGAAAAGAGCGGCCGCGGCCGCTCTTTTCTTATGCTTTCGTGACTTTGCGCAAGACGATGATCGCGAGACTGACACCACCGGCAATCAACATATACGTGAGAATCTCCGTCCAGGCTGCCATCAGACGTCTTCCTCTGCAAAGACGGCCAAGTCCCCTTGAGGCATGGCGACGAGTAAGAAGTGTTCGCCTCCGAGCGGACGGGCGTCTCCGGCCTGCCAACTTTCATACTGTTCGTGATAGCCGTTCACGAACAGGACGGCTCCAGATTCAAATGTCAGTTCAAGATGGGGATTGTCTTCAGATAACAGGATGGAACGGACGCGTTCACGCCGGAGTCCGACGAGGTGATGGAGTTGTTCATCTTCGTTGAACGAAGGTCCCGATGAATGGACGTACCAAGGTCCTTCAATCGAGAGCCACGACTCGTTGCCGTCTCGGTTGAAGTAGAGTAGATGATGATTGGGGCCGGAACCGAAGTCGATTCCGACGAAGGAAGACGCGTTAAACAAATGCTGTAAAATCCGTGTTGCTTCAAGATGTTCGGTACGGGTCACGCTTCCACCTCGCTTAAATGGGTTAGTTAATTCCATCATTCCACGTTACTTCGCTAAAGTAAATGAAAGGATTATGTGAAATCACTCATATGAGAAGAAACAAGCGAGTTCGACAACTTATGGAAAATACTTCAAGTAAGTTAAAAGTTTGGTCAGTGATTGGACAAATCCGGTCCCGCGTTCGATGATTCGACTTATAATCAAAAGTATAGATGACTCGATGAAACGAGGGGTAACCATGGTTTATGGCCTATTGATTGGCGGCATCATCCTAATCACCATCGTCCTCAACGTCCTTCGGTTGATGACGACCCCCGCCTTGAATCGCTGGCTGCTCGCCGGGACGAGCAGCCTTGTCGTGATTTGGCACGGGGTGTTGTTCGACTTTTATGATTTGCATTGGTCCGTGCTGTTATTGATTATGACGGGACTCGTCTGTTTTCACTGGAAAGGCATGACTGTTGCTATTATGGTCAGCTGGCTTTTAGTATACAGTCAATCCGGGATACTATCCTTTCCACTGTTGCTCAGTTATGTCTTCTTTGGATTAGGTGCGGCGTTGCTCTTCGGCTACGTCAAACAGTTGAAGCGTGAGCGATCGGGACGGTTACGGATGTTGACGGCAAGTTCTCGTCAATTGAACGTGTTTCGGGAAGTCAGTTTTACAATGCAAGACACGCTTGATCCGGACCGATTGTTGCAAACGATTTTGACATCGGTGACGGCGGGGCACGGGCTCGGGTTTAACCGTTCAATCATCTTTTTTGCGGATTTGGAAAAAGATAGCATTTACGGAGTGATGGGCACGGGGCCGATGAATCCGGAAGACGGCTTTCAAATTTGGGAAGAAATTACGCGCCAACATTATGACCTCCAAGGACTGATTGATGAGAAAGAGACGGACTCGACGCACGATGAACAGTTGAACGAACGAATTCGGAAAATGACGATCCCGTTTCATGGAGACCACCTGTTCAAACAGACGCTCGACTCGGGACGGCCGCTCCACGTGTATGCGAGCATCACCGACGACCCGGTGCTGCGCATGTTACATACCGACTTACAGATGGACGAGTGCACGATTTTCCCGCTCCATCATCAAGGAATTCCATACGGACTTCTCGTCATCGACAATGTCGTCAATAAAAAACCAATCACCCCTCAAAAGATTGACAGTGTCCGACCGATTGCGGAACAAGCCTCGCTTGCGCTCCATCAGACGACGCTGTACCAGCGCATCGAGACGTTGGCGCTTCGTGACGGGTTGACGCGTCTTAAAAACCATCGCTCGTTCGAACAAGATTTGGATGTCTTGTTCCGGGAGTGCGAAACGGACGAGCTGTCACTGATTGTGATGGATATTGACCATTTCAAGCATTTCAACGACACAAACGGTCACTTGGCTGGAAACGAGTTACTCACGCGGCTCGCGAGTGTCATTCGACGAAGCGTGCCGGATGAACAGATGGCGTATCGGTTCGGTGGCGAAGAGTTTGTCGTTCTCTTGCCGCAGTTCGACGAAGTCGAGGCGTCCCACGTCGCGGAGACGATTCGTGCGGCCGTGCTCGGCACGAACTTCATGTACGGGGAGCGACAACCAGGTGGTCAGTTAACGCTGAGCTTCGGTGTCGCTTCGAAGCACACGCTTCACGAACAGTCACGCGAACGGTTGATTGAGTGCGCCGATCAAGCGTTGTACGCGGCCAAATCACGAGGGAAAAACCAAGTCTGCCGCTGGGAAGGGGTGCCGCTATGACCGAATTCAGTGTCATGATCATGACCGTCGCCTTTATCGCGACCATCTTGTTTACGAGCCGTCCAAGTTATCGGTTTGTGACGGGTAGTGTGGCCAACCGACACGCGGAGGCACTGGGCGTCTCGCTGAAAGACGTCTCATTCTCGTTCGACCAAATGGTGTATTTCATCGCCTTGCCGACAACGATTCCCGAAGTGCGGGAAGCGATGAAAGAAGAGCTGGTCGTCGAACCGTATTATGAGTCGTATTTCTTTCCCGATGTGAACGGGGTCCAAGTTTCCGTGAAGTCGGAGGATGCGGTAGTCCCCATCGCGTATTTACCAATCGATGATTTTAGTCTCCCTGTGTTAGATCGACATTTGGAAACAGGGACGATTGATGAGCGGGTCAACCGAACGATTCGGGCACACATGATCGTTCATGAGCGTACGCTCGCAGCGATTCGAGACGAGGTGTATCATCACCTCCATGAAGACCGCCTGGCACAATAAAAGGGTTTCCATCACAAACTCGTGATGGAAACCCTTTTTTACTTGGCTAACATGTGAAACCGTGCGGCACCGATCAAGTTGGCCTCGTTGAAGTGGGCACACGTCTCGACGTCGATGCGGAACGTTCCGAACGCGTCGCAAAGCGCGTCCAAGTGTCGCTCGATGCCGTCCCGAACTTCCGGACGACGACTGATGCCGCCACCGATTAAAATACGCTCCGGGTCGAGCCCGAATTGGAGGTTGTAGATGCCAATCGCGTTCCAGCGATAGAAGCGCTCCAGTTCCACCTGGATGATTGGGTCGCTTTGAAGTGCGAACACATCTTCTCCGGTAAGGGGTCGTCCGAGTTGCTCACTGCATCGATGGACAAGAGCGGCCGTGGCACCGATTTTACTCCATGTCCCATCTGGGTGGGGAAGAGACGGGTCGAGAATCCAATATCCGAACTCACCGCCATGGAAGTGGGATCCGATCATCACCTGATCATGGTCGACGAATGCTCCGCCGACGCCCGTCCCGATGACGACCGTCGCGTAGCTCGTCACCGACGCCGCGGCACCGGTCCATCCTTCTGCGAGCGCTGCCGCGTTGGCATCGTTCAAGACAGTGACAGGCAAGTCGTACCGCTCTTTGAACGCCTGTAAGAAAGGACGATCATGAATGTAGGGAAGTGCACTGATTCCATGAATCACTCCGGTCGTCGAATCGACGGCGCCGGGCGCACTGAAGCCGATACCGTCGAAGCGGGCTTCGGCGGTCGTTTCGTTAAAGATCACATCGACTTGTTCGAGCAAGCCGTCCCACGTCGCAGGGGTTGGGACGTGTTTGTTTGACAGTAGGGTGCCATCGGATCGGACGACTCCGTATTTGATACTGGTTCCACCGATATCGATGGCTAAATAATGTTGCATGCTGTTCTACTCCTTTATGTGGGGGATGACAAGGGATATTATGACACATTTTTTTTGCGTGTTATGATAAACATAGTAAAAAACATATTCGTAAATCGGGAGGGTCTCTCTCATGAACGTTCACATTGAACAAGCCGGGTATGAACGCGGTGAGGCGGTCATCGAGGCCATCCGGTTCGAGGTCCGCCCGGGCGAAATCGTCGGGATGATTGGATCGAACGGGGCCGGGAAGAGTACGACGCTCGCCTGTCTCACCGGAACGATCCCGTGGATGCGGGGCGAAATACACATTGACCGCTACGCCTATATCCCCGAGCAACCGGTTTACTATGATTATTTGACGCTCGAGGAACATATCGCTCTCGTGTTGGAATTGACGGACGTTGATAATCGTGAGCGGACGGAAGAACTGATCCGGTTGTTTCGGCTCGAGACGGTTCGCCACGACTATATCGCCTCGTTCTCAAAAGGGATGAAGCAAAAAGCGATGATCCTCTTGGCGCTCATCCAAGAAGCGAAGTTTCTCCTTGTCGACGAACCGTTCGTCGGACTCGATGCGACGACGACGATCCAGTTGCTTCGTTTACTTGAAGCGGAACGTCGTCAAGGTACCGGGGTGCTTCTCGTCACCCACGTCCTCGATACGGCAGAGCGGTTATGCGACCGCTTCGTCTGGATTGATGACGGACGCATGCTCGCGGGCGGGACAAAAGAAGAGTTGCGTCTCAGCCTGCAAACCGAAGGCGAGTCGCTGTTCGAGATGATGGAAGATGTGGTCATGCGATGAATGAACATCAGCTGTTCGTTAGACGTGTCCGCACCCATGTGACCAAACAGTGGAAGACGTGGCGGCTCATCTTGGATTGGACAGTCGTTCTATACGGCGTCATTCCGTTCGCCATCTTTCTCGGGTATCAATACCGATTGCTTTGGCAAGGCGAAATCGAGTGGGTGAGTCAGGTGCCGATGTTCGTTTGGGCGCTTGGAATTGGAATCGTCCTCCTTAGAAATCCGTTTTTCGTCTGGGTCGAACGGGCGGACGTGACGCTGGTGGCCAAACGTTCTTTGATTGATAAATTGAAGCACGATTCGTTGCTCTATCAAGCCCTCAAACTCGGTGCAATGTTCCTCTTTGTTTTGTCGGCGTTCATGCCCGTGCTTTGGCTTGACGGTTGGTCCGTTGCCTCTATATTCGCATTCGGGATCAGCCTCCTATTTTTGACCGGGATTCATACGTGGATCCGTTATCAGTTGACGGTCCGGCGCAGCCATTGGATGTTACGAGTTACGGCCACGTGTGTGACGTTCGTTTGTATGTATGCGCTCCTCATCGACTCACCTTTATGGTCGGCCGTACTCGGCAGTGGTCTTGTTGCATTTGCGATGTATGTCGGAGAAGGGTGGCTGTCACGCCACCCATATCTTAGCCAAGAACTCGAACGTAGTGAGGCGTTGCGTACCGCATTTGACCGGGCATTATTATCGACGTCGGGCGCCATCGAGAAGCCGAGCCGGCGCAAGCGTCCGCTCTATCGACCGAGACCGAATCGGTTTGGGACCGCCCGGCGCACGACGGCCATCTTACTTTATATACGGACGCCGCGTCATCGGAACTTATGGCTGCGTCTCATCCCGCTTGCCGTCACGGGGATGCTCCTCGTACCGAGTTGGTTCAAGTTGCTCATCCCGCTCTACGTCGGCTATGTGATGTGGCAAGAACGACAGGCGTTCAAACAAGAGATGGAGCGGCATCCGTTTTTCCGTGCCATCCAAGAAAGGACACATTCATGACTGAACAAGACTATGAACGGTTGCTCCAAATCGAGACGGCGAAACCGCAACAAGGGTTCCCGGCCTCGGCTGAATATCATCGCTATGAACCGACCCCGTATGAGGCGCTCGACTTGTTGCGTGACGCCTATCCGCTCGCGGCCACGGACACGGTCGTCGACTTCGGATCGGGGAAAGGGCGCCTCACGTTTTATCTCGCCTATACGTTCCGAGTTCGGGCCATTGGCATCGAAATGGATGGCGGCTTCCACGAAGCGGCACTTGAGAATTGGATGAACTACGCCAAGAAACACCGGACGCGTGGCAGTGTCCAGCTCGTCCGCGGCTACGCCGAACAGTTTGAGGTGCCGGCTGAGGCGAACCGCTTTTATTTCTTCAACCCGTTCTCGGTGAACGTGTTCCGGCAGGTCGTTGCGAACATCATCGAGTCGGTCGAGCGCGCACAGCGTCCGGTCGACCTCATCCTCTATTATCCGGCCGATGAGTACTTACATTTTTTGAATGACGAGACGCCTTTCCGCTACGTACAGGACGTTCGCTTGCCGTTAAAGAATCTCCATGAGCGCTTTCTTATTTATCGTTTTGATATGATGGAGTCATCTTGGTAAATGGGGAGTGGATCATCGTGAAAAAAGAAGATATTTTAGATGCGTATCGTTGGCGTCAAGCGACGAAAGAGTTCGACGCGGACCGCAAAATCGATGAGGAAGATTTCGAATTCATTCTGGAGACGGGTCGCTTATCACCGAGTTCGTTCGGTTTCGAGCCTTGGCAGTTCGTCGTCATTCGTCGCGAAGACTTGCTCCGGAAGATCAAAGACCACGCGTGGGGTGCCCAAGGACAGGCGTTAACGGCGAGCCATTTCGTGTTGATCTTGGCGCGGACGCCTGAAGCGATGTGCTACGACTCGGACTACATCCGTCACATCGTCACGGACGTCCAAGGACGGACCGAGGACGAGTACGCCCTTCGGGTGAAACGGGTCCGTGAGTTCCAAGAACAAGATTATCGACTGTTGGACGACGAGCGTGTGTTCCAAGAATGGATCAAACGGCAGACGTATATCCCGCTCGGCAACATGATGACGGCCGCCGCACAGATCGGCGTCGACTCATGTCCGATCGAAGGGTTCAATCAAGCGGAGATTGACGAATTATTGATTTCGGAAGGCGTCATGGAACGAGGCGCCTGGTCGCTCTCGGTCATGGTCGCATTCGGACATCGGGCCCGTGACTTCGCGCCGAAGACACGCCGCGATTTCAACGAGGTCGTCAAATACATCGGATGAAAAAAAGCTCAAGCGCCGAGGCGCTTGAGCTTTTGCTTATTTCCAGTCGGTGATGCGGTCGATTGGGAAGCGGACCGATTGGTAACCTTCTTCCGCGGCTTTTCCGATTGAGAGGAGCATGACCGGAAGGTAGCGCTCTTTCTCGAGGCCGAACGCTTCCGCGATGTTCGCTTTGTCATAACCACCGATCGGGTTTGTGTCGTAGCCGTGGGCACGGGCGACGAGCATGAGTTGCATCGCGACGAGACCCGAGTCGAGCAAGATGCTGTCTTTGACAGACTCTTTCGGTGCGTCTTTGAAGATGCCTTTGATCATGTCGACTTGACGGTCGCGGACTTCTGGTGGCATGAGGCCACGCTCGACGGCCGTATCAAAGATCTCTTGTGTGTAATCGGCCATCTGGTAGTCGGCAAAGATGGCGATAACGGCTGATGACGTCTCGACTTGGCGTTTGTTGAAGCTTGCGAGCGGAAGGAGTGTGTCTTTACCTTCTGCGCTATCGATGACGACGAAGCGCCACGGTTGCAGGTTGAGTGATGACGGTGCCGTCGTCGCTTCCTCCAGGATTTGTGTCATCTCTTCTTTTGAGATTTTGACGTTCTCATCATAGACGCGAATCGAGCGGCGTCCTTTGAGGATTTCCATAAAGTCTTTCTGTGTTGTCGTGTTCATATAAGGGTCTTCCTTTCATGTTGAATGTTGGTTTGTAACGTATTTAAAAGTTCGAGTAACTGTCGTTGCTCCTCTACCTTCATGTTTACAAAAAGACGGTCCGATAAGCACTTCTTTTGCTCGGTCCAATGTGCAATCCGCTCCCGACCGACATCGGTCAAATCGACAAAGATGACCCGATTGTCTTGGAGGCAGCGTTCGCGCGTGATCAAGCCCTGTGTCTCGAGCTGTTTCAAATGACGCGTGATGGCGGCATGATCGACGCCGACCCGTTGTTGCAGTTCACGCTGACGCAAAGGGCCGACGTGATGCAAGTTGCTCAAAATATCGAAGCGGGTCGAGCTGAGCCCGTCCATTTCCGTATCGAACAGTTGGGCCAGTTCTTTTTGTACGGTGATGACGTGGTAGAGAATCTCATCGCTGAGCGAACAGGCGTCGCGCATCGGGTATCCTCCTTCAAAAAACTAATTGATGAATCAATCATTGATAGGTCACACAATGTATACTAATCGGTTTTAAAATAGATCGCAAATAAAAAGTTTCAAAAAAACTGTTGTCAAACTGTTATATAATAGTCTATATTAAAGTCAACTGATATATAACAATTGAATGGAAGGATGTGACGGCTTGGAACATTACAAACAAGTAGGTACTTATCACGTACATGAAACGTTGCTCGACTTCATCTCGGCTCGTATATTGCCTGACGAAGAGGCACACCGACAATTTTGGCCTGGGGTCGGGCGCCTACTCGATGAGTTCATTCCTCGGAATGAGTCACTGCTTCACGAACGTGAGTCGTATGAGCGACTATTACAGGAATGGTACAGCGAGCACAAGCAAGCCTTCGACCTGGAAGACTATGAGCGTTTCCTTCGGTCCATCGATTACATCGAAGCGACCGTCCCTGATTTCAGCATCGACGTTTCAGGTGTCGATTCAGAGGTTAGTAGGCAAGCCGGACCACAGCTCGTCGTTCCGCTCGACAACGCGCGCTATGCGTTGAACGCGGCGAACGCCCGCTGGGGAAGTCTGTATGACGCCTTGTACGGAACGGACGTCATCGACGAAGAGGACGGGAAAACGAAGTCGAGTGGTTATAATCCAGTCCGAGGTGAAGCGGTCATCGCCTACGCCAAACAGTTTCTCGACGATACATTTCCGCTCCGGGAGGGCTCGCACGAAGAAGCGAACGGCTATCTCGTGTCAGAGGGCAGGGCATACGCCATCATCGAAGGGAACCGCATCGCGTTTCAAGACGATTGTCTCGTCGGCTATGTCGGGGAAACGAGTGATCCGAATAAGCTCTTGCTCGTCCATAACGGGATTCACGCCGAGTTGCAGTTTGACCGGGACCACCCAATCGGACGGGTCGATCGAGCAGGGCTCATTGACATCGAACTCGAGTCCGCCTTGTCTGCCATCGTCGACTGTGAAGACTCGGTTGCCGCTGTTCGGGCGGAAGACAAGGTCCACCTTTACGCGAACTGGCTAGGCCTGATGGACGGGACGCTCGAAGCAACATTCACGAAAGGAGGTCGGCCGCTCACTCGGAAGTTGAACCCTGACCGGAAGTATGTCGGGAAAGACGGGCGTGAAGTCACGCTTCCGGGCCGGTCGCTCCTCTTTATTCGAAACGTCGGGCACTTGATGACGACAGACTTGATGCTCGACGCGGAAGGGCGTGAAGTACCGGAAGGGATCTTGGACGGGATTTTCACTGCGCTCATCGCGAGCCGCCATCTTGATGCCAGACGAAATTCCCGCGAACGCTCCATCTATATCGTCAAACCGAAGATGCATGGATCTAAGGAAGTCGCGTTCACGAACGACTTGTTCGATGCGATTGAAGATGTACTCGAGTTACCGCGTCACACGCTCAAAGTCGGCGTGATGGACGAGGAGCGACGCACGTCGCTTAATTTGAAGAACTGTATCGAGCAAGTGAAGGAACGCATCGTCTTCATCAATACCGGATTCCTCGACCGGACGGGCGATGAGATTCACTCCTCGCTCACGCTCGGACCGATGCGCAAGAAAGGCGAGATGAAAACATCGGAGTGGCTCGATGCTTATGAACGTCTGAATGTCCAGATCGGGCTTGACGCAGGATTCCATCAACGCGGGCAAATCGGGAAAGGGATGTGGGCGATGCCCGATCGGATGCGCGACATGATGCGTGAAAAAAGCAATCATGTCCGGTCCGGGGCGACGACGGCTTGGGTGCCGTCCCCGACGGCGGCCACGCTTCATGCGCTGCATTACCATCAAGTCGATGCGTTTGACGTTCAGCGTGAGTTGGCGAATCGTTCGTTTGATCCAGCAACTGAGCGAGGGCGTCTGCTCGAGGTACCACTCGCCACGCGTCTCTATACAGATGAGGAAGTGAACGAGGAACTCGAGAACAACCTGCAAGGGTTGCTCGGTTACGTCGTCCGTTGGGTCGAGCAAGGTGTCGGTTGCTCCAAAGTGCCAGATATTCATCATGTCGGGTTGATGGAAGACCGAGCAACGCTTCGTATTTCGAGTCAACATGTCGCCAACTGGCTATACCATGGAATCTGTAGCCGTGAACAAGTCGAAGCGACGCTTTACCGGATGGCCGAGGTCGTCGACGCGCAAAACGCGGAAGATCCGCACTATCGTCCGATGACGCCAGATGTAGACTGCTCCATCGCCTATCAAGCGGCGAAAGAGTTAGTGTTCGAAGGCGATGCATCACCAAATGGATATACGGAACCGATCCTGCACCGGCGCCGCCGACAGTTTTTACAACAAGTGACATTAGAACCGAATTTAAAAGGAGGAGCATCATCATGACAACGAAAAAAATCGAAAGCGAACAGTTGATTGAACGTTGGGTCGTCCGTCGGATCGTCTCGGGGGAATCGACAGCGGCGCTCGCTAACACGGCGTTCGTCTATGGGAACGATTTGATGCGCCTCGTGCTCGACCGGGCCGACGGGTCGCTCCAAATCATGAGAGAGCCGGTCGAAGAGGTCGTCATATTCCGTAAACCAGAAGATCGTGACGAAGAAAACGTCTGTCGTTGCTGCGGCATGGAGCACTCGTCATTCAAAGCGGCGCTCGAATGCTGTGCATACTTGGATTAAGCTCGCATTATCTGTTATATAACAAACGGTAAATATATAAGTTAATATAATACAGGAGGAATGGATATGAACGAACAACAAATGCAGCTAGAGGATATGTTACAGTCGGAACGGTTTAACGGGGTCGAACGTCCATATGGAGTCGAAGACGTGATGAGACTTCGGGGATCGGTACTAATCGAGCATACGCTCGCGACAAAAGGAGCGGAACGGTTATGGGAGTTACTCCACGAGCGGGACTACGTCCACGCGCTCGGGGCGTTGACGGGGAACCAGGCCATCCAGCAAGTGAAGGCGGGTCTCGAAGCCATCTATTTGAGCGGATGGCAAGTCGCCGCCGATGCGAACTTGTCGGGGCACATGTACCCGGACCAAAGCCTATACCCGGCTAACTCGGTGCCGAGCGTCGTCAAACGGATTAACCAGGCGCTTCAACGGGCCGATCAAATTCAAACGGCGGAAGGGAAAGGCGATACGCATTGGTTCGCCCCGATCGTCGCTGACATGGAAGCCGGTTTCGGCGGTGTGCTCAACGTGTTCGAGTTGACGAAGGCGATGATTGAGGCGGGTGCAGCCGGCGTTCACTTAGAAGATCAACTGTCGTCGGAGAAGAAGTGCGGTCACCTCGGCGGCAAAGTGTTGCTGCCGACACAGACGGCCGTGAAAAACTTGATTGCCGCGCGTCTCGCGGCAGACGTCATGGGTGTTTCGACGATTATCGTCGCCCGGACCGACGCCCACGCCGCGAACTTGATTACGAGCGACATCGACCCGATCGATCATCCGTTCATCGTCGGCGACCGGACGCCAGAAGGGTTTTATCGGACCGAGGCGGGAATCGAACAGGCGATCGCACGCGGTCTCGCCTATGCACCGTACGCCGACCTCGTTTGGTGCGAGACGTCCGAGCCTGATTTGGACGAAGCGCGTCAATTCGCGGATGCGATTCATGCGAAGTATCCGGGCAAACTTCTCGCTTACAACTGTTCGCCGTCATTCAATTGGAAGAAGAAGTTGTCGGATGACGAGATCGCAACGTTCCAACAAGAGATTGGTGCGATGGGATACAAGTTCCAATTCGTGACGCTCGCTGGCTTCCACTCGCTCAACTTCGGAATGTTCGAACTCGCACGCGGGTATAAAGACCGCGGGATGGCCGCCTACTCGGAACTGCAACAGGCCGAATTCAGTGCAGAACAGCACGGTTATACGGCGACACGTCACCAACGTGAGGTCGGGACCGGGTATTTCGATGAGGTGTCTCTCGTCATCTCGGGAGGCCAGTCGTCAACGACGGCGCTCGCCGGATCGACCGAGGCAGAACAATTTGAAGCGCCGTCCCATTAAGCGTCGCCCCTCCACAAGAGGGGCTTTTTTTGTGTCCAAATTCAGAACGCGTGCATCCTGTTCACTTAAATGTGACGTATTTCACATTTTTGTCGTCAAACTTTTGCTACGCTGAACATGTCAAAATGAATATGGAGGTTATGACAGATGACACAGACATTCACGGGCGATACGCACGTATCTGAAATCGTCAAACAATGCCCGCAAGCGGCAGACATTTTCAAACGGAACCGAATCGATTTTTGTTGTGGCGGCAACCGGCCACTCGCTGAAGCGACTGACAAATCGAAACGGTCGACGGAAGACATTTTAGAAGAAGTCAATGCGCTCTATCAACGCAAGCAAGAGATGAACGAGAAGAGCATCGATTGGGATGCTGCTTCTTCATCGGAATTGATTGAGCACATCATTTATAAGCATCACCAGTTTTTGACGGACGAATTGCCACAGCTCACACCATATGTGACAAAAGTGTTCCGGGTTCACGGACAAAACCATCCGCACCTCGGACGCATTCATCAACTGTTCAATCAATTGAAAGTGGAACTTGAACAACATATCGTCAAAGAAGAGACAGAAGACTTCCCGACGTTGCTTCGTCACGAGACGGCACCGACAGCTGAAACGAGACGGGAGCTTGATGACATCTTGGCCTCGCTCGAGTCAGAACACGCGGCAGCCGGTGACATTTTAAAAGAGTTGCGTCAAATCACGAACGACTATACGCCGCCTGAAGGAGCGTGTGGGACGTATCGTCTTGTCTATCAACGGTTAGAAGCGCTCGAATCGGATACATTTGAACACATTCATCTCGAAAACAACATTTTATTCCCGCGGGCGCGCACGTTCGCTTAAGCAGTGGCACACCTCTACTTACGTGGGGGTGTCTTTTTGTGACGTTTGATACAGATGGGAGGCAAATCAAGCGCTACGATAAAGGGGAGGCAAAGGAGTGATTAATCATGAAACGGGTGAGTGGAGTCATCGTAGGGGTGACGGTCGCCTTATTACTAAGTCAAGTCTGGTCGAGTTCAGATTCGGAGGACACCACCGTGACCATTTTGGCGGCGGCAAGCTTAGGACCGGCTTTAGAAGCGGTCGAGCGACAACTTGAAGCGGAATTCGATGGGATCGACGTTCGGGTCGTGACGAACGGGAGCGGCGCCTTGCGAGCACAAATCGATCACGGGTCTCCGGCAGATATCTTTTTAGCCGCGAGCGTTGATGATGTCGACCGATTACAAATCCCGATTCTAGAGCGGGATGCGTTTTTGCATAACGAGCTGTGGCTCGTGACACCGAAAGGGAATCCGTGCGCGGAGACGTGGGACGACTTAAACGCATGTGCCCGGATCGTCATCGGTGACCCGGTCAATGTCCCGGCCGGTCGCTACGCAAAAGCGGCGCTAGAAGTGGAAGGCGTGTGGGAAGAAGTGGAACCACGAATCATGTTCGCCCAGAATGTGAGACAAGTGTTGACGCTCATCGAACAAGGCGACGCCAATGCGGGATTTGTCTATAAGACGGAACTGACGACGGACGTCGAGTCGCTTCAGGCGGTCCCGTTTGAAGCGACGGGTACGATCGCGTATCCGGCGGTCCGATTGACGCACAACCCATACGTGCGCGATGTTTACGCGCGTTTGTTTGACGATGATATCCAAGCTCACTTTTTAGCGAAAGGATTTTCTAAATGACGCAATCTCCACTTCAACTCACATTCGAAGTCGGGATGATGGCGACGGTGAGCGCCTTCGTCCTCGCCTTCGGAGCGGCCTATTTCATGCATCACCGTCAATTCAAAGGAAAGCGGCTGCTGGAGACGGTGTTTTTACTGCCGCTCATCTTGCCGCCGACAGTCATCGGACTATACGCCTTGATTGTCCTTGGGAACAACGGGATCGGCGGATTGTTGCCGATTACTATCTTGTTCACCAAACAGGCGAACGTCATCGCGTCCGCCTTGGCCGCGTTCCCACTCATCTACCAAACGATTCGTCTCGGTCTCAAACAACTCGATGCGGAATGGTATGAGGCCGGGCGCGGATGGTCGATGTCTCGGATAAACCGGAAACGACACGTACTGCTCGGGCCCGTACATCAGTTGAACTGAGCGGTGAACTCAAACAACTCATCACCGATGGGGGTCTTGCAAAAGGGGATGTACTCGCTGTCGCTCAAGTGGCTGGCATCATGGCCGCCAAAGAGACGAGTCGCATCATCCCGATGTGTCATCCGCTCGCCTTGAAAAAAGTCGATTTGACGTTCGAATGGGACGGGACACAGCTCATCATCGAGTCGTTTGTGAAGACGAAAGGCGATACCGGTGTCGAAATGGAGGCGTTGACAGCAGCAATGGTCGCCGCCTTGACCGTGTACGATATGACGAAAGCAGTCGATAAAGGCATCGTCATCGGACCGACATACTTGCTCGAGAAACAAGGCGGGAAGTCAGGGGACTACATCCGATGACACATATCCCGGAACGTTACGCGCGGCAGGCCCGGTTCCACGGCATCGGGGAGGAGGGCCAAGAACGTCTGATGGAGAAACGCGTGCTCGTCGTCGGTCTCGGCGCGCTCGGGGCGGCCGTTAGCGATCAACTTGTTCGGGCCGGCGTCTCGCTCATCCTCGTCGACCGCGACTATGTCGAGGTGACGAACTTACAACGACAGACGCTCTATACGGAACAGGACGCACGTGATGAGACGCCGAAAGCGGTCGCGGCACTCGAACGCCTGCGGGCTATCAACTCAGACGTTGAGTTGGACGCGCAAATCGCCGATGTCTCGTGGGATTGGCTTCGGCCTTTGCCGTCCGTTGATCTCATCTTGGACGCAACCGATAACGTCGAGACGCGTCTTCTATTGAACGATTTCGCACTCGAGCGTGGCATTCCGTTCTTGTTTGCCTCTTGCGTCGGGGCATACGGCATGAACTACACGGTGATGCCGGGAGAAGCGCCGTGTCTTCGTTGTCTCATGCGTCATTTGCCGCTAGCCGGGCAAACGTGCGCGACAGCGGGGGTGGTAGCGCCAATCGTTCAACATGTGGCAAGTCGTCAAGCCGTTGAGGCATTGAAATATTTGACGGGGCGTCATGAAAAGATGGAACGTCGACTCTTGATTGAAGATATGTGGGAAAACCAGTCACAGCGACTAGATGTCGCACGTCTCGTCGATGTGTCTTGTCCTTCTTGTCAAATTCACGACTATCCGAGCCTCGTCCCGAATCGGCAACAGACAGCACTCCTCTGTGGGCGTGACGTCGTCCAAGTCCGTCGGTCCATCGAAGGGCTTGAACCAATCGCACATCAACTCGAGCGTGCGGACATCGCTGTGAAACAGACACCGTTCACATTAGAATGGCGATGGCGGAATCATCGGATGCTTTTGTTTAAAGACGGTCGTGTGCTCGTCCATGGAATTGATGACGCGAACGTCGCAATCGCGATGGTCGATGAGTGTCTTGGCGCATAAAAAAGTGTCCCCCGAAAAGCGGAGGACACTTTTTTGGTTAGCGTGGGATTGTAAGCACTTGCCCGACGCTGATCAAGCTGACGTTCGTAATATTGTTGGCGGCTGCAATCTTAGCGACAGTCGTGTTATACATCGTCGCAATCTTGTAGAGCGTATCCCCTGATTTTACCGTGTATTTCACCGTAGTCGTCGGTGGTGTGACGGTTGTACCTGGGATGATCAGTACTTGTCCGACATAGATGGAGTTGACGTTCGTAATATTGTTGGCGGCTGCAATCTTAGCGACGGTCGTTTTGTACAAAGTGGCGATCTTATAGAGCGTGTCACCCGATTTAACCGTATACTTGACGGTCGTCGTAGGTGGAGGAGTTACAGTGGTACCCGGGATGACGAGCACTTGTCCGACATAGATGAGACTGTAGTTTGTAATTTTGTTGGCCGCAGCGAGCGCAGCGACTGTGACGTTGTAAGCTCGGGCGATGCTATAAAGGGTATCGCCTGATTTGACGGTATACGTTTTGCTGGTAGATGTGTTTTGGTAAGCGAGCAATTGCGAGACGGTGACGAACTTGTAGCCTTTCGCTTTCAACTGGGCAATCATCGTCGGCAAGGCGAGTGGTGTACCTGGAGCGCCGGCACCGGTGTGCATCAAGACGATTGAGCCTGGTTTGATGTTCGCCTGTACTTTCGTATTGATTTGGCTAGCAGTGACTCCTTTCCAGTCCACGGTATCGATGTTCCATTGAATCGTATAACCGTAGCCGGCAGCGCCGACTCCGCTCAACACGGCGCTATTGACGGCGCCGAACGGTGCCCGGAAGATTGGTTTTGTCGTTTTGCCAGTAAGCGATTTAATGAGCGCTTCCGTCCGATCAAGTTCTGATTTCATTTGCGTGGCGGTCAACTTTGTGAAGTCTGGATGGGTATACGAATGGTTACCGAGTTGGTGACCTTTAGCTGCGATGTTTTTAATGTATTGAGGATGGTTATTGGCGCCTGATCCAGTCAAAAAGAAAGTGGCTTTGACGTTGTTCTTGGCAAGTATGTCCAAAATCTTATTCGTATTCGCACCATCCGCCCCGTCATCGAACGTCAACGCGACAACTTTACTCGTCGTATTCACGCTCGTGATGAATTTCGAAGCGGCGGCGTCAGCCGATTTTGGATAAGCGACTAACGGTGCCAACATGATCAACAAGGCCATCAACACACGTACAAACTTGCTCTTCATTTTGGTTTCGCCTCCATTCTTGGGTGTATGTATCTTGATGTTAAGGCTTTCCATATATTGAGCTGTGTATATATTTTATATACCCCCTTTTAGTGGTAAACATCGTCTAACCCTAAAAATAGGGAAAGGAATTTTTGGATAATGACTCTCAATATTTGTGTTCAATTTATGAGTGACAAACGTGTCAAATATCACACAATCCTCACACATTTCCTAAAAAAGGGTGCTATCATGAACAATGTGTGAAGAATGTAAGCGATTGAATAGGGGGATTCAACATGAGCAAATCAATGAAACGGTTCGGGGTGGCATTTGGTCTCGTCGGTCTGTTCGTCCTTGGGGCGTGCGGAGCCGATGAAACGGCCAGTGGTACGGAGACGGTGCAGTCGATGGAACCGGTAGAAGCAGAATTAAACGTTCCGGCCACGGCGGACAAAGACGAGACGGTCACGTTGGCGGTTCGCGTCACACAAGACGGTGAAGCGGTCGATGATGCCGACGAGATTAAGTTCGAGGTCTGGAAAAATGGCGCCAAGGAAGAGAGTGAGATGACGAAAGCGTCGCTCACAGAAGATGGAGTCTACGAGGCGGAGACGACGTTTGTCGAAGAAGCAGTTTACACGGTGCAAGTCCATGTGACGGCCCGTTCGATGCATACGATGCCGACGACGAACGTTACGGTCGGCCATCCGGAGACGGCGGCCGAGGCTGAGGCTGAGGCTGAGCAAGACCATCACAACCACGCGGGAGCAGACATTGTCCTTGATCCGACTCAAGCTGTCGCCAATGAAGTCCAACCGTTCACAGTCAACGTCGAAATTGAGCATGAGGCGTTGACGGGTGCGGACGTCCAACTCGAAGTGTTCAAAGACGGAGCGGACAAGCACGACTGGGTGAAGCTTGATGAAACGGAAGGCGGAAGCTATGAAGGTGAGCATACATTCAAAGAGTCAGGCATATACAACGTTCAAGTCCACGTGACGAAAGGACACGACATCCATGAACATATCATGGAGACGGTCGAGGTCAAATAAAAAAAACGATCGGCCGCGGCCGATCGTTTTTTTCTTATGCGTTCTGATAGAGTGACTCGACTTGCTGTTGAAGCGATTCGTTCTCGAGGAACTCGTCGTACGTCGCTTCTTTGTCGACGATCCCGTTCGGCGTCACTTCGATGATGCGCGTGGCAATCGTCGAGATGAGCTGATGGTCATGCGAGCTGAAGAGGAGTACGCCTTTGAACGTCTCGAGACCGTTGTTGAGCGCTGTGATCGACTCGAGATCCAAGTGGTTCGTCGGATCGTCGAGGACGAGGACGTTCGAGTTCGAGAGCATCATTTTCGAGAGCATGCAACGCACTTTCTCTCCCCCTGAGAGGACAGATGCTTTCTTCATGACTTCTTCGCCTGAGAAGAGCATACGACCGAGGAAACCGCGAAGGAACGTATCCGACTCGTCGGCTGGTGAGAACTGGCGTAACCAATCCAAGATGCTCTTATCCGAGCCTTCGAAGTATTCCGAGTTGTCTTTCGGGAAGTACGACTGTGTCGTCGTCACGCCCCATTTGACCGTACCCGTGTCCGGTTCCATCTCGCCCATGATGATTTTGAAGAGAGTCGTAATGGCAACGTCCGAACGGCCGACGAATGCGACTTTGTCCGTCTTGTTGAGTGAGAACGTGACGTTGTCGAGTACTTTGACGCCATCAATCGTCTTCGAGACGTTGTCGACGTAGAGCACGTCGTTCCCGATTTCACGTTCCATTGAGAAACCGACGAACGGATAGCGACGTGATGATGGACGGATATCGTCGAGCGTGATTTTATCGAGCAACTTCTTACGCGACGTCGCTTGACGCGCCTTCGAGGCGTTCGAGCTGAAACGGGCGATGAAGTTTTGAAGTTCTTTGATTTTCTCTTCTTTTTTCTTGTTCTGATCGTTGGCCATACGCGAAGCGAGTTGGCTCGACTCGTACCAGAAGTCGTAGTTCCCGACGTACAATTGGATCTTCCCGAAATCAAGGTCGGCCATGTGTGTACAGACTTTGTTCAAGAAGTGACGGTCGTGGGATACGACGATGACGGTATTCTCGAAGTTGATCAAGAACTCTTCGAGCCATTGGATCGCTTTGAGGTCAAGACCGTTCGTCGGCTCATCGAGGAGAAGAATGTCAGGTTTGCCAAACAATGCTTGAGCAAGAAGGACTTTGACTTTCTCGCCACCTGTGAGCTCGCTCATGAGCTTGTGGTGTGATGCATCCGTGATCCCTAGTCCTTGAAGGACCATGGCAGCTTCTGATTCGGCTTCCCAACCGTTCATCTCAGCGAATTCGCCTTCGAGTTCAGCAGCGCGCATACCATCTTCGTCAGAGAAATCTTCCTTCATATAGATGGCGTCTTTCTCTTTCATGACTTGATACAAACGCTCGTGGCCCATGATGACCGTCTCGAGTACCGCTTGATCTTCATACGCATAATGGTCCTGCTTGAGGACGGCGAGGCGTTCGCCAGGTGAGAAGCTGACGTCACCTGTTGTCGTTTCTTGCTCGCCGGCAAGAATTTTTAAGAATGTCGACTTCCCGGCACCGTTCGCGCCGATCAAGCCGTAGCAGTTGCCTGGTGTGAACTTGATGTTCACGTCTTCGAACAACTTGCGTCCACCGAATTGGAGACTTACGTTATTTACTGTAATCATGTATAGGATCCCTCGTTTTTCTGATTAGTTTACGACGTGTATTGTATCACGTTTTTTGAAAACGCGCAGTCGTGGGTAAAAATGAAACAAACAGCAGCCTGATTCGTATAGAGAAGAAAGGGGGAATCAGCCATGAAAACAACGCTCTCGCTGAAAGAAGCGTGGTCAAACTACTACAGCCGAGATTTCTTCCGGCTCTGGGTCATCTTCCTCGTGACGAGCATCGGGTCGTATTTTCTATTCAGGGCCGTTATCGCTCCTGAACAAGTGGACGAAATTTTAGCTCAGCTCGGCGAATCATTTGAATCACAAGGATTGACGTTCGATTCGAGCGCACGCGAGACGATGATTGCCCTATTCGTGAACAATACGCGCGTCACGTTGCTCGCTTTCCTACTCGGGATGATCCCGCTCTTCATCCCGTATGTGTTCGTCGTCATCAACGCCGCGGTCATCGGCCTGGTCGCCATGCTCGTTGGGGTTGCCGGCGAATCCGTGATCCGGGTCATCGTGCTCGGCATCTTGCCCCACGGCATCACCGAAATCTCGGCTATCTTGCTCGGAGCGGCGATGGGGTTGTCGCTTAACCGTTACATCTGGAAAAAACTACGCGGGAAAAAGACCGACGTCACGTTCAAGGCGTTGTTCGTGGCAGGCGTGAAGACATTCCTCGTCGTCGCGGTACCGCTCCTCGTCATCTCTGCGATCATCGAGGCGTACGTGACCCCACTGTTATTACAGTAAAAAAGCCATCGCTGATGGATTTTTTACTTGAAATGAGGCGTCGTCTCGACACAGTGGGTTAAACGAATCCCTTCCGTAGACACATCGCCATTCACTTGCCAGATTTCAAGTCCGTCCGCGATTGCGTCGCGAATCAGCTGCCGAATTCGTAAGTCGTGTTTCCGATTCGGGTTGCCGGTGAAGATGGGCGCATCATATAAGAAAACATACAGCAAGACGGCCCGACCCGTTTTCGGCAACGTCGCAATGAGTGTCTCGAGATGTCGAATCAACCGTTCGGTCTCGATCGGTCTCGTCACCGCACGCCGTTCAAAGCGGGGGAGAGGCGTTACGAACAACTCGGCTAGAGGTGCTTTCACTTCGATATAAGTGCCATCGACTTTAAAGTCGATTCGTGACGCATCGACGACTTTCTCTCGTTCCACATGTTTCGGAGAAGGAAAAGCTGAAATCACGTTCGTCCGCAACCAATGTTCGACGAAATCGTTGACGCGGCCTTGATGAATTCCAATCCATTGTCGGTCCGCGTCGATCGAGATGGCCTCCACTGTGAAGGCGGTGTTCCGTCGCGGGTCGTCCGTCGCTGAGACGAGGCAAGGCACCCCGTCGAAGACGAGGTCGCCAATGCGACCGGTGACCGGACAGTGGCAGGCGACGACAGTGTCGCCGAGCAATACGTCCATCACGAACCGATTGCGGCGTTTCAGGATGACCCCTTCCTGCAGGGGAGATACAAAGCGATACATCGTCAGACGACGCGCGTGACCGTCGTGTCGAGTTCGAACGCGACGTTGCCGGCCAAGGCGCGTGAAATCATACAGCCATCCTTCGCTTTTTTGGCGATTCGTTCGACGAGCGTGATATCGCGATCTGTGGCCGTTTTTGGAACGTTGATACGTGTCGTGTAGCGAATCGTCTCATACGTGAAGACACCGTTCGTCACGTCGACGATGCCTTCGGCGTCAATCGTGATGCCTTGATGCGGCAGTTCGCTTCGCCCGAGCATAGCCGCAAGTGTGATGATATAGCAGGTCGCCGCAGCACCGAGCAACATCTCATCGGGGTTCGTGCCGATGCCGGGCCCGTCCATTTCCGGGGGAATCGATATCTGTGTCTTTAACCGTTCGGCCTCGATCGTTCCGACGTCGTTGCGTCCGCCGGTCCAGTCGAGGTTCATTTGAAACGTATGCTTCATAAAAAATCGCCTCCAATGTCTCTATTCTAGAAGAGAACGATTGGAGGCGCATGTGTTATGCTCGCGCGCGTTCAGCGAACGTACGGAGCGTCTGGATGATGACGTGGGTCGCTTTTTCCATGTTGTTGACGGAGACGTACTCGAACTTGCCGTGATAGTTCTCGCCACCGGTGAAGATGTTCGGGGTCGGGAGTCCCATATACGACAGTTGCGAACCGTCCGTCCCGCCGCGAATCGGTTCGATTTTCGGTTCGATGCCAAGTTCGCGCATGACGTCGGCGACGGTGTCGACGATGTGTTTCACCGGCTCGATTTTCTCGGCCATGTTGTAATATTGGTCGTCCATTTTCAAGTCGATACGTGCTTCGCCGTACTTCTGTTTCCATTCGACGACGAGCTTTTCAAGCAACGCTTTGCGCGCCTCGAACTTCGTGCGGTCGTGGTCGCGGATGATGTATTGCAGCGTCGTCGTCTCCACGTCGCCAGAGAAGCCGTTCAGATGGAAGAAGCCTTCATAGTCGCTCGTATGCTCTGGGGCTTCATCAGCCGGGAGGCGGTTGTGGAACGCCATCGCCAATTTCATCGAGTTGACCATCTTGTTTTTGGCACTGCCCGGGTGCACGTTCGTCCCATGGAACGTGACCGTGGCGCCGGCGGCGTTGAAGCTCTCATATTGCAGTTCGCCGAGGGGACCGCCGTCCATCGTATAGGCGAAATCGGCGTTGAAGCGGGCGACGTCGAACTTATGTGGTCCGCGTCCAATCTCTTCGTCCGGTGTGAAGGCGATTCGCACCGGGCCATGCGGGATTTCCGGATGGGCCAATAAGTATTCGACCGCGGTGACGATCTCGGCCATGCCGGCTTTGTCGTCGGCACCGAGCAGCGTCGTGCCGTCTGTCGTGATGAGTGTATGTCCAACGTAGCCATCGAGCTCCGGGAAGTCACGCGGCGACAAGATGACTTGGAGCGCCTCGTTCAAGACGATATCGCCGCCCTCGTAATGTGCGACGAGTTGCGGGTTGACGTTCGTCCCGGTGAAGTCGGTCGCTGTATCGACATGGGCGAGCAGGCCGATCGTCGGTACGTCATGGTCGACGTTACTCGGAAGGGTGGCGAACAAGTAGCCGTATTCATCTGTCTCGACGTCTTCGAGTCCAATCGCTTTCAACTCGATCTCGAGATGGCGAATCAAGTCCCATTGTTTCGCTGTTGAGGGTGTCGTTTCACTCGTAAAGTCGGACTGTGTATCAATTTTTGCATACGTGATTAAACGTTCAATTAATTTCGATTGCATGGTCTGCCTCCTCTAATGAATCTGTTCACATTTAGTGTAGCATGAGAGCCGTTTTGAAAAGTATCGAAATTGTTTGAAAATAAAAGAGAGGCGCTAAGGCCTCTACTTTTACTCAATTTGTATGAAACAAGGGTGCTGGCCTTTTTTAAAGAAGGAACGGCAGGAGAAACGGCAACAAAAACGACGTGAAGATGGCGGACAGGCCCATCGCCGCGCCCCCGGTGGCCCCTGAGAGCGGATGTTCTGTCGCGGCTTGAGCTGTGCCGATGCCGTGGCTGATCGTTCCGAGTGCGAGTCCTCGCGTGAACGGATCAGTCACTTTGAAAAGCGACAGCATTATCGGACCGAACATGGCACCGAGTATGCCACAGGCGACAGTGATGGAGGCAGCAAGCGCCGCGTCTCCTTGGAGCTGTTTTGCCAGTTCGAGTGCAATCGGGGCAGTGACGGATTTGACCGCTAGCCCGATGAGCACTTGGTCCGTCAGTTTGAGCGCCGTGCCAATCATGACTGCGACGATGATCGTCGAGACAGTACCGGCAACGATTGCACTGAGGGCACGTCTCGCGCGTGCGAGTAGCGTCGGCAAGTTGCGGTACAACGGCAGACCGAGGGCGACGGTCGCCGGGCCGAGTAAAATCGTGATCAAATCTTTGGCCGGTTCATACACGTCGTACGGCTGTTCAAAGAGAAGGAGGATCACAATCAAAATAGTTGTGCTCAAGAAGACGACGTTCGTGAACGGAGACGCCCACTTAAATGATAGTTTTCGGCTGATGAGATAGACACCAACTGTGACGAGTACCCAAAATAATGTCATGACGCTTCACCTCGTCTTCCGGAGATGATGGCGGTCACGATGAGCCCCACACTTAGACTGATCATCAAGGCGAGAAAGAGCGGGATCCCTTCTGCTTTTAATAGATTACTATAAGACATGAGACCGACCGCAATCGGGATGAAGAAGAAAGCGAGATGTTTCGTGAGGAAGCCGGCACTGTCTTCGATCCATTCGACTCGGATGATTTTTGTCATAAGTAATATCAACAACAGCATCATCCCGACGACGTTCCCAGGCACTTTCCATTCTAAAGTGGCGACGATCCAATTGCCGAGCGCGCTTAACCCGAATAAGAGCGAAAGGCCGATCATCCATTTGATAAAGAGTTGCATGTATACCATCCTTTCGCGAATACGTTCAAAACGTAAGAATTTTCTCAGATTTATTTGTACAGGTCAAGGTTAGGCAATCATCAAAAAGTGAAGTTCTTCTCTCCAAAGAGGTTTTATAAAAGCACGGAAAGCCGTGTGGAACACATCAAGAATGACCGAATCGAAAAGAGAGTCGGCCCTGTGCGGGCGACTCTCTTTTGAATTACGCTTCTTTTTTCTTACGGAACCGTGCGAAGAACTCATACACGATTGGAACGATGAGGAGCGTCAATAGCGTTGAACTTGTCAATCCACCGATGACGGTCACACCGAGACCTTTCGAAATCAAAGCGCCACCTTCAAGACCGAGCGCGAGCGGTGCGAGGGCACCAATCGTCGCGAGTGCCGTCATGAGGATTGGACGGAGGCGCGTACCGGCTGCCTCGAGCAAGGCATCACGCGTCGAGAGACCAGCTTCTTCTTTATGAATAACACGGTCAATCAAGACGATGGCGTTCGTCACAACGATCCCAATCAACATGAGCGCTCCAATCAAGGCAGATACCGAGATCGTCTCGCCAGTGATGAGAAGGGCGACAAGTCCCCCGATAATCGCGTAAGGGAGCGAGAATAGGACGACGAACGGTGTAACGGCACCGCCGAACGTGATGACGAGCACCAAGTAGACGATGGCAACGGCTGCGAGCATGGCGAGACCGAGCTGAGTGAACGATTCTTGAATCTGTTCCGTGACACCGCCGACATCATACGAGACGCCAGTCGGGAGCTCGATGTCAGACACACGTTCTTCGATGGCCGCCGAAGCTTCCGTCGCTTTGTCCGTGCTGAGCTCGACGTTGACGCGAGCGAGGAGCTTGCCGTCACGCTGAACGAGCGTATCCGGTGTCGTGCCTTCCTCGACTTCGATGAAGTCTGAGATTGGACGTGGTCCAAACGGCGTCGTCACTTCTTGTTCCTGCAAATCGTCAATGCTGTCGTACGTGACTTGTTCTGTCGGAATGATGACGTCGAGTTGCTTGTCATCAATCGTCACGGTCGAGAGTGGACTTTCTTGCGTTTGGAACTGACCAATCGTCTGGGCGAGCTGGGCGGCCGAGACGCCTGCCTCAGCAGCAGCTTGTTGGTCGACGTTGAACGTGTATTGGACGTACGATTCACGAAGGTCAGACGTTGCTTGACGGACGTAATCTGTCTCTTCTTCAATCGTCTCAATGAACGTCGGAACGATGGCTTCGAGGTCTTCGAGTGAGTTGGCGTAGACGTTGTACGTCACGCCGCTCGTTCCGGCACCGCCGGCGAAGTCTTGTTCTTTCCATTCACCGCCTGAGGCGAGTTCATTCAAGCGTTCGACGTCGGCGATTTTGACATCGGCGAAATCTTCCGTGTCCGGATCGTACTGGACGATGAAAATTCCTTGTTTGTTGTTTCCTGGGTTAAGCGGGTTCTCGCCACCGACTGTAAATTGAACGTCGGTCGCGTTCGCTTGCTCTTCCATGAAATACGTCTCGGCGATTTCGGCCGCCGCAATCGAATCGTCAAGCGTTTGTCCCGGCTCTGGGTCGAACGTGACGTAAAGCGTCTTCTCAGATTCTTGGTTCAAGAAGTTGACCCCGATGGCTGGTACGAGGGCGAAACTTCCGATTAAGAGAACGGTAGCCAGGCCGAAGACGACGAGTTTATGGTTGAGCGACCAGTTGAGGACGCCGCGATACCATTCGGCGAGTTTCCCTGGTCCTTCTTCCGGCTTCAACTTGTCACGGTTCTTAAAGAACGAGTCGGCCATCATCGGCACGACCGTGATCGCGACGAGAAGTGATGCGAGCAAAGCGAAGACGACGGTCAAGGCGAACGGCAAGAACAGCTCGCCGACGAATCCGGTGACGAACCCGAGCGGCAAGAAGACGGCAATCGTAACGATTGTCGACGACGCGATCGGAATGAACACTTCTTTCGTCGCGGCGATAATCAGTTCTTTGCCGCGCAACGCCTCGTTCGGACGGGTGAGGCGACGGTAAATGTTCTCAATGACGACGATGGAGTCATCGACGACCCGTCCGATGGCAACGGTCATCGCGCCGAGCGTCATGATGTTGAGCGTGATGTCGAGCTGTTTCAAGACGATCAACGCCATCAAGAGCGAGAGCGGGATGGAGATGACCGCAATAATCGTCGAGCGGAAGTTACGAAGGAACACGAGAATAATCAAGATGGCGAATAGACCACCGAGTAACGCTTTCGAAACCATCGTCTCGACCGATTCTTCAATCGGTTGACCTTGGTCGAGCGTGACGGAGACGTTGGCCGTGTCATAGTCGGCTTCGAAGTCGGCGAGCACCTCTTTGACGGCGTTGACGACGTCGACGGTGTTCGCGTCTTGTGTTTTCGTCACTTGAATCCCGATTGAACGTTCTCCGTTTGAGCGCGAAATCGATTCCTCGATGCCACGGTCTTCAATCGTCGCGAGTTCGCTCAAAGCGACGGTCGGGACGGTTGTCGGGATATTGGCAGGTGGGACGGCACCTGGTACTTCAGTCGGGACTTGTGGGGTCTCGCCAGTCGGAAGTTCCGTTGGCGCACCTGGCACCGGCTGTTCCGTTTGTGCGGGTGAGTACGGAATTTGGAGGTCGCGGAACGCCTCGAGCGTCTCCGACTTCCCGTCGATGACGACGGCTTGCTCCGTATCACCAAGTTCATACAGGCCGAGCGCGATGCGGGCCTCGTTCGCTTGAATCAACTGTTTGACCGTGTCTTCCGTCAAGTTGTATTCGGCGAGTGCCTCCGCATCGAACTGAAGCTCGACGCGACGAATCTCTTGTCCGGCGATTTGGACGGTTTGAGCGCCTTCGACGCCTTCAAGGGCCGGCTGCAACTCATCTTCGACCAATTTCGTCAATTCGGCCAAATCGAGGCTCTCATCTGAGACGGCTGCACCAACGACAGGGAACGCGTCAAAGCTGAGTCGTGATACTTGTGGGTCTTGAACGGCTTCTGGCAATTCGACGTTGCTGAGCGCGTCTTTGACGAGCTGTTCAGCTTCTTCCATATCAGTGCTGAAGTCATAATCGATTTGAATGTTTGAAGCGTTCTGGAACGAAGACGAACGAACTTGTTCGACCCCGTTCAAGCTCTTCAAGCGCTCTTCGAGCACGGTGCTGACTTCGTCGAGCACTTGTTCAGGTGAGGCTCCTGGGTAAATCGTCGTCACCGAGACGGTCGGTGTCGTGATATCAGGCAATGTTTCTAGTTTCATCGTCAAGCCGGCGAAAATTCCGGCGGCCGTCAAGATGATGGTCATCAACCAGACGGCGAACTTGTTATTGACGGAGAAGGACGTGATTTTTTGCATGGGGTTCATTTCTCCTCTAATAGATTAGTCTGTTTTACCCGAATCGATGTTCTGGGCTCGCTCGATCAAGCGAGCGATAATGTCTTGTTTTAAAGCAGGTGGGGCGACGCCGACATTGAAGTGCTCGGACATCATCATTCCTTCGAGCGCATAGCGGATGATCATCGTCTCCACTGGATCGCTCGTCTGTTGAAACTGTGCGAAGAACGTGTCGAGGTCGTGTTTCCACCGCTCTGCGTACTCTTGGTCGACGGCGAACAATGTGAGGAACGCAATCATCTTTTCGGCGTCGATGTGGATGGCTGAGCGCTCCGGATGAAGTTTCGTCTCGTCAAAGAGACGCACGAACGCCTCAACAGGGCCATTGCCATCGGCTTGGAGCGATTCGTACAAATCGTTTTGCTCGGTTTGGAGCCGTTCCACGATAGCGGTCAACAACGCTTCTTTGGATGGATAGTGGTACAAGAGACCACCTTTCGAGACACCCGCCGTCTTGGCGACTTCATCCAATGTCAGGTGATGCACACCGTGCTCCATGATGATATCGGTCGCGGCATCCAACAATTTCTGTTTCGTGATCATTGATCGGTTTGTCATGTCACGCCTCCTTTCTGTACCGACCAGACGGTTTGTTCTCTTCCACTATAGGGGGGTAGTCATTTTGAAGTCAAGACATGATGACGTTAAAACTGTTAAGTTATAAATCTATAACTACTGTAAACGATTTCAAAAAAGGGTTGACGTGAGAATGATTATCAGTGATGATAGTAACTGAGAGTAATTATCATTACCAACAATAGAGATGAATAAGTGGGGGATTATGAAATGAACAAAAAGTACATGGCACTCGGCCTTTCGGCTGCGCTCACAACATCACTCCTGGCCGCTTGCGCGAGCACGGAAGAGACGACGTCAAATGATAACGAGACAGCAGAAGAGTCAAAAGTCGTCAATGTTTACTCGAGCCGTCACTATGATGTAGATAAAGAGCTTTACAAGCAGTTCGAAGAAGAGACAGGCGTGAAAGTCAACGTCGTCGAAGGGAAAAGCGATGAGTTGCTCGAGCGTTTGAACACAGAAGGCGACAACACGGAAGCCGATCTCTTCATCACAGCGGATGCAGGGAACTTGTATCAAGCCAAAGAGGCGGGACATCTGCAAGCGGTCGATAGCGAGGTGCTTGAGTCGAACGTCCCTGAGAAATACCGTGACACGGATAAAGAATGGTTCGGTCTCACGAAGCGGGCCCGTGTCATCGTCTACGCGAAAGACCGCGTGAAACCAGAAGACTTGTCAACGTATGAAGCACTCACAGAAGAACAGTGGAACGGCAAAGTACTCGTCCGTCCGTCCGAGAATATGTACAACATCTCGCTCCTCGCTTCGTTCATCGAAGTGAACGGTGTCGACCAGGCAAAAGAGTGGGCGAAAGGCATGGTCAACAACTTTGCACGCGACCCACAAGGGAATGACCGTGACCAAGCGAAGGCAGTCGTCGCCGGCGAAGGTGATGTCGCCATCATGAACACATACTATATGGGACTCATGTTGAACTCGGAAGACGCGGAAGAGAAGAAAGTGGCTGAGCAACTCGGCGTCTTCTTCCCGAACCAAGACACGACAGGAACACACGTGAACATCTCAGGAATCGCAATGACAAAAGCAGCGAAGAACTCAGACAACGCGAAGAAACTCATGGAGTTCATGTCTGACCCGTCAGCACAAGAACAGTTCGCGAGTGCGAACTATGAGTACCCTGTCAACGAGTCGGTTGAACCGAACGAGCTCCTTCAATCATGGGGTGAGTTCAAAGAGCAGGACATCAACCTCTCGGCACTTGGAGAACACCAACAAGAAGCCATCCGTCTCTTCAACGAAGCGGGCTGGAAATAAGAAGACTTCGGCTTGAACGTGCGTTCAGGCCGAAGATTTTTGCGTTTCTCGACATGCTAGCGGTACAACGGGAGCGTTGAACCTGATATGATGGGACAGGAAGTGACTGAACGAAAGAACGGGAGTTGTACGACATGAACTGGTACGCGCTGAAACGACAACTGAATGGATGGGCCATCCTCAGCTTTATCGCGCTAGTGTTCATCGTCCTGCCAGGCGTCGTCGTCTTGGTCGAGCTGTTCGCACCGGTCAACGAGAACTGGCAACACATTCGCGAGTACTTGTTGCCGACTTATGTGCGCAATACACTGTTCATCATGCTCGCGACCGGCCTGTTGACGACTGTCATTGGGACGAGCCTGGCTTGGTTCGTCACGGTGTACGACTTTCCGTTCCGTCGGTTCTTCAAATGGGCGCTCATCTTACCGCTCGCCATCCCGCCTTACATTGGGGCTTATACGTATCACGGGATTTTAAACTATACGGGCGTCATCCAGACGACGCTTCGCAACGAGTTCGGTATCACGGTCGACCAGACGTATTTCAACATCATGACGATTCAAGGGACGGTGTTCATCTTCACGCTGTTCTTGTATCCATACATCTACACGATCACGCGTGCCTTCCTGCACAATCAATCGTCCTCGATGATTGAAAACGCCCGTATCCTCGGTCGCGGCTCGTGGGATATCTTCTTCACCGTCGTCATCCCGATTTCGCGCGTCGCCATCATCGGCGGGGTCAGCCTCGTCTTGATGGAAGTGTTGAACGACTATGGCGTCGTCAAATACTTCGGGATTCAGACGTTCAGTACGGCCATCTTCAGTACGTGGTTCGGGATGAAAGATACGTCCTCAGCGCTCAAACTCGCTGGGACGCTCATGATTCTCGTCATCGCCATCTTGACGATGGAACGGCTGATCCGAGGTCGAAAACAGTTCAGCTATGCGACGACGAAAGTGAAGCCGCTCAAACCGAGACAACTGAATGGATGGCATCGATACGCCGTGTTCGGTTATGTGGCTACCATCTTTGGGATTGCGTTCCTCATTCCGTTCGTTCAACTCGTTGCTTGGACGGTATTGACGTTTGAACAAGTGTTCACGGCCGAGTTTTTCCGTCTCGTCTGGAACACGGTGAGCGTCGCCTTCATCGCGACGATGATCATTCTCGTGTTTGCGCTCATCATCGCGAACTATACGCGCCTGTTCCCGTCAAACATGACACGCGTCATCTCGAAAGTGACGACGCTCGGTTATTCAATCCCGGGAGCGGCCATCGCCATCGCCGTCATCACGTTGTTCTTGCTGCTTGATGAGTGGGTGTTGAACATGGCGCTCGCTTTGGACTTAGGCCAGACGTTCGTGTTCAGGACGACACTCATTATGCTCATCTTCGCCTACGTCATCCGCTTCCTCGCCATCGGCTATAACTCAATCGAGAGTGGGTTTGAGAAAGTCGGGAAATCGTTCACGGAAGCGTCACGCATGCTCGGGTGGGGGACGGTGCAGACGTTCTTCCGGGTCGATATCCCGATGATTAAAGGGGCGATCATGAGCGCGTTCATCCTCGTCTTTATCGATATTATGAAAGAATTGCCGCTGACGCTGTTTTTACAGCCATTCAATTTTTCGACGCTCGCCACACAAGCGTTCAAATATGTCAGTGACGAGAAGATACACGAGGCCGCGCTCGCCTCGATCGTCATCGTGCTCATGAGCGGACTGTTGATCTTTGTGTTCCATAAGGTGCTTGATAAGGAGGCCGACTAATGTTTGTTCAAATCAACGATTTACACTTCAGCTATAAAGGTGCGCAAGCCGAGACGATTAAAGGATTCTCGATCTCGATCACGAAAGGTGAAATCGTCTCGCTTCTCGGTGACAGCGGTTCTGGGAAGAGTACGATTTTACGCCTCATTGCGGGACTCGAGATGCCGAATCAAGGCGTCGTCGTCGTCAACGACTGTGTCTGTTGCGACGATTGCCAGTTCATGCCGCCTGAACAGCGTGGGGTCGGGATGGTGTTCCAAGACTATGCGCTCTTCCCACATATGACCGTTGAGAAGAACATCCGCTTCGGTCTGCATAAATTGAGCCGGAAAGAGCGGAACGAGCGCGTCGAAGAGATGTTGACGCTCGTGAACTTGTCCGAGTTCCGCCATCGCTATCCGTACGAGCTCAGCGGCGGTCAGCAACAGCGTGTCGCGCTCGCGCGTGCGCTTGCTCCGAAACCATCGCTTCTCATCTTGGATGAGCCGTTCAGCAACTTGGACACGTCGCTCCAACATCGCATTCGGGACGATTTGCGCCGCCTCCTCAAACAGACGGGGACGACGACGATCTTCGTTACCCACGATGAAGAGGACGCAGAGGCGCTCGCCGACCGTATCGTCTATATCGGAGAAGGCAAAATCAAGAAACAGATCATGACGGAGAACAACAAGACGTTCAACCCGCAGATTCCGTGTTTCGTCTAAACGAAAAAGCATGCCTCATCGAGGGATGCTTTTTTTGAAGGCGAAATCAGATACAAAGCACCCACAGACCGCCATCTGTGGGTGCTTTGGTCATCACTTCGTCTGTGCGGAAGGACTCGACTCGTTCCCGAGTTGATCGATTGCTGTCACGTAATAAGTGGCCTGTTCGTTCATGACCTCGATACTCTTCCGAGCGTGCGACGGGATACTCTCGATATGGGTCGCTTCACCATCGACGACCTCATAGACGCGATAGCCGATGACGGCGTCGTCACGGACGGCGTGCCACGTCAATAAGTTCCCACGGAGTTCGACGCTCGTTGGTGCGTCGAGTTCGACTTCGGTATTGATTTCGGTATCGACAAGTTCGGTATAGACGACGAACCGCTCGTCGTAACCGCCGTCACCGAACGTACCGGAACACGTGATCAAGTTCAAATGTCGACTCGAGGTCGCTCCGAAGATGTCTTCAATTGGTGCGTTTTTCGTATCATAACTCTCTGTTTTTGTGACACGAAACGTCAACGTGTTGCCGTTCTCGTCGATAATCGTCACGGCATCGCCTTTCTTCAATTGATCAAGGTCATAGAAAACGGCAGGGCCAGTCTTGCTGTCGACGTGTCCTGCGATGACGGCATTCCCTTTACTGCCTGGCTTGACGCCCGGCTCGAACCAACCGACTTGGTTCTCGTCTTTTGGGACGCCCATCTGTCCGTTGTCGAGTACGCCGACCTGTTCGATCGCGGTGTCGACCTTGATTTTGGGAATTTGAAGTTGGACGGGTGTCGCGGCCTTGGCACTTTCCTCTTCCTCGGCTAATCGGAGCTTCTTCACCTCTTCCTGTAGAAGTGAGAATTCAGCCGATAAATCTGGGCTCTCCTCTATTTGTTTTTCTTCTACAGGTGGTGACGACGATTCTTGGGCGCTCGTCCACGTCCAGAAGCTAAAACAAAAGAGAGAGAGCGCCAGAAACAAATGGCGCTTGTTCATGGGGCTCCCTCCTTATTGAATTATTGAACAGATTCTTTACGGTTGCGAAGCGTTACAAAGGCGAGCAAGATTCCGCCAAGTACAGCAAGGCCAGCGTAGAGCGTGTTCATTGATTGTTCTTGTGCACCACCGAGACCTGTTTCAGGCATCTCTTCAGGCATTGTTGTTTCCGCGAACTTGTCAGGCATTTGTGTCACGATCGCGTTACCGAGTGTCTCACCAACACCGAACATGAACGCGTATCCTTCACGGAATGACATCCAAGCGGCATCCGCATCACCAGCTACATACTGGTCGAACGTTTGAAGCACGAGGGCCTCATGTTGTTTGATGGCTTCTTGGCCAGCTTCTTGTGGCAAGTTACCTTCTGTCGCTGCATCGAGGAATGTGCTGAAATCTACAGCGAACTGGTCGAGCTTCATGCGTGATTCTTCAATTTTAGCTTCATCGCCTTCGAGTGTAGCGGCGACGATGTCACCTTGTGCTGTGATGTGGTTCCCATTCCATACTTTTTCGAATTGGGCCGCACCTTCATCACCGTAGACTGAACCGATGGCTGCTTTGAAATCAAGTGTGTTCTGATCTTCAGCCCAGCTCACGTAGTCGAAGTCTTCTGCTTGATCGTAGCCTTTTTGCATGCCGATTGCTGCGAGGGCGAAGTGTTCACCAGCAAGGCTGTTCAATGTTGAACGAAGCTCGACGGCCGGTGTGTCAGCAGCAGTTTCAAACTTGTCAGGCATCTGTGTGACGATTGCGCCTGAGAGGGCTTTACTGATGTCGAACATGAGCTTGTACCCTTCGCGGTACGTCATGTATGCCGACTCGTAGTCACCTGCGACATAGTTGTCGAATACTGAGAGAACTTGGTCTTCGTGAAGCTCAAGTACGTCAGCTGCAGCGTCTTTTGGTAAGTTACCTTCTGTTGCTGCATCAAGGAATGTTGAGAACTCTTCGACGAATTCGTCGACCTCAGCTTCAGCGTCAGCGCGAAGCTCTTTGTCTTCTGATTTAGCCGCTTCGACGAAGTCAGCTGAGTAATCGTTGTGACCAGCGAAGATGTCTTCGAACTGGGCTGCGCCTTCATCTCCATAAATCGAAGCGATGGCCGGTGTCATGTCGAGTGCGTTTTGATCGAGTGCCTTCATCGCGACTTCAGCGTCTGGTGCTCCATCGTAAGCTTTCATCATCGATGTGACGGCTAAGACGTAATGCTCAGACAGTAATTGGTCGAGTGTGGCTCGTAAGTCACCTGCTGGTGTACTTGCTGTCGGCGCGTGATCCGCTGCTTGTGCATTCAATGGTACGAGTAAGCCGAGTGCGAGTGCCGGTGCTACAATCTTGTTCATTGTTTTCTTCTTCATGGGTAATCGCTCCTTTTTTTGAGTGGTTGTCGTTGTTTACACCCATCTAACGGAGCGGTTCAAAAAATGGATCACTCTTTTTTTATTTTTTTTCGTTTTTTTGTTGAAGTGTGCGATAAACCCCTGGTGCGACGCCATATTTTCGTTTAAAGATCCGATGAAAGTATGGATAGGAGCGGAAACCGGACAGCTCGGCAATCCGTTCGAGAGAGTGTTGGGTGTACTGCATCTGTTCTTCGGCGAGCTGAAGTCGAATCGATTGGGCATAGGCGACAATCGTCATACCGGTCACTTCTTTGAACAAGTGGACGGTCCGCGATACACTGAGCCCGACCGCGTCGGCGACGTCCGCCACTTTGAAGTCGCTCGTGACGTTTCCTTCTATATAACGCATCATGCGTGACACGACAGGTGGTCGCACGTTTGCGTGCACTTCTTGGAGTGAACGGTCGAGCATGAGGAGCAAGGCTTCAACCAGTGTTTCAATCAAGGCTGGACTTTGTTCAGTCGTCGGGCGTCGTGCGTCTTCGGTGATGTGTTGCCAGAGTGACAACAGGCGAGGATCGATTGAGATGGACGTGATGCGTGAACGATTCGCCGCAGTCCACCACGTATCAAGTGATGAACCGTTGCAGAAGAGATGATAATCCCCGCTCGCCGGGGTGTCGACATGCAGTTCATACTTGTCACCAGGTTTGACGAGCAACAAATCGCCAGGCCGTACCGTATACGTCTCTCCATTGACGACGATTCGTGCCGTGCCTTCAGTCTGCAAGCGAATCAAATACGTCTCCAATCGATTAGGGAAAGGAAAAGTGTAGGTCGTTGTATGATACGAATAGCCACAAAAGCCAATTTCCATCGAATCATCCTTTCTTAATAGCAAAATCGTGCATATTCTCATCATATCATGGATAGAAATCAAGGCGAGGAGCGGGTACGATGAAATCGACAGAACGTATGAGGAGGATGAAACATGAAACAATGGTGGAAAGAAGCGGTCGTGTATCAAATTTACCCGCGCAGCTTTAATGACTCGAACGGTGACGGGATTGGGGACATCCCTGGAATCACCGAGAAAATGTCGTATTTGGCGGAACTCGGCATCGATGTCATCTGGCTATCGCCGGTGTACGATTCACCGAACGACGACAACGGATACGACATCCGCGATTACCGGGCCATCATGGATGAGTTCGGAACGATGGACGATTTCGATGCGATGCTCGAAGAAGCGCATCGTCACGGCATCAAAATTATGATGGACCTCGTCGTCAACCACTCGTCGGACGAACACCAATGGTTCATGGAGTCGCGCTCCTCAAAAGACAGCCCATATCGGGACTACTACATTTGGAAAAAAGGCGAGAAAGGTCAGCCGCCAACGAACTGGGGCGCTTTCTTCGGAGGAAGTGCGTGGCAATACGATGAGGCAAGCGACGAATACTACTTGCATCTGTTCAGTACAAAGCAACCAGACTTGAACTGGGAGTCAGAGACGTTGCGCCGTGAAGTATACGATTTGATGACGTACTGGCTCGACAAAGGGGTCGACGGTTTCCGAATGGATGTCATCAACATGATTTCGAAAGATCCGAGTTATCCAGACGGCGAGACGCGGGGGACAGGTTACGGGGACGGCACACCGTTCTTCTTCAATGGGCCGCGCATCCATGAGTTCATGCAGGAGATGAATCGTGAGGTCCTGTCGAAATACGATACGATCACGGTTGGTGAGATGCCGGGCGTCAGCGTCGACGAGGCGAAGCTTTATACAGGAACAGACCGTGACGAGTTGAACATGGTGTTCCATTTCGAACACGTCGACGTCGGCAACGGCAGTTTCGGCAAATGGAATCCGACGGACTGGAAGTTGACGGACTTGAAGACAATCTTCTCGCGTTGGCAAGAAGGTCTTGAAGAAGATGGCTGGAACAGTCTCTACTGGAGCAACCATGACCAACCGCGAGCCATTTCACGGTTCGGGAACGACTCGGACGAGTATCGTGTCGCCTCTGGCAAGATGCTGGCGACGCTCCTGCACATGCTGAAAGGGACGCCATACATCTATCAAGGTGAAGAGTTCGGGATGACGAACGTGGCGTTCGACTCGATTGATGAGTACCGTGACATCGAGACACTCAACGCGTATCGGGATTACACGACGAATGGCTTGTTGACGCATGATGAGATTTTCCGCGGTATTCACGCACGTGGGCGCGACAACTCGCGGACACCGGTCCAGTGGTCGGCCGAGGCGCAAGGCGGATTCACGTCCGGAACGCCGTGGATTGGGGTCAACCCGAACTATACGACCGTGAACGCGGAAGCGGCGCGGCGTGATCCAGACTCGCTGTTCCATTACTATCGCCAGTTGATTCAGCTCCGGAAACAAAATCCGACCGTTGTCTACGGGAAGTATGAACTGTTACTCCCAGACGATGAAGCGGTATACGCCTTCACTCGAACGTTCGAAGGGGAGACGTGGCTCGTGCTCTGCAACTTCTCGGATGAGACGGTGACACGCGAACTCCCGTATGACGTGACAGAACGTGTCATCGGGAACATGGAACCGATCGAACCGTTCACGCTTCGTCCGTATGAAGCGCAAGTGTATAAAGTGTGACGAAAAAAAACTCGCCTCCGCGGCGAGTTTTTTTGTGGTTACTAGTAAACGTGGCTGCTTTCGGGAATAAAGATAGTAGAGTCTGACCGAAAGGGGGAAACGCGATGAATACGTTAATTGCTTACTCGACCCGCTACGGGACGAGTGAGAAAGTTGCTCATTTGTTGGCCGAACGGCTTCCGGGAGACGTTCACATCCAAAATGTAGTCGAGCAGCCGAATGTCGAGTGGGGGACGGTCGACCATGTGATTGTCGGCAGCTCGATCCGGATGGGCAAAATTCAAGACGAGATGACGGCTTGGCTGCACAGGAACGAAACCCAACTGCTCAAACGACCGCTCGGCCTCTATTTATGTGCCGGTACGCCGACTGCGGCCGAACGGCAACGAGAACTCGAGGATGCTTATCGAGAAGTGTTGCGGGCACATGCTTATTTCGTCGAAGTCGTCGGCAACGGCTATGATTTCGAACGAATGGGCTTTCTCGACAAAGCCATCGTCCGCATGATGGCGAAACAGACGGTGAGTTCACTCAATTTAGATGAGGCGATGCTCGATGAACTCGTCGAGTCGGCTCAAGCGTCATTGCGTACGCGATCGGAAAACCCATAAGCGAATAAATCATGGGCCTCGATCGGGCTACTCGTGGAGATGAGTACATCTCCACTTTTTTGTTCGCCTTCAATTCGGCGGAGCATGACGTTCGTGAGCTGTCCGCCGATTTTCAACACGACCGGGGCCGAGTGAAGGCAAATGACATCCTCAATCGTGACGTCATCGGTTCGATTATCCCCGCCGAACAGTTCGATGTCGGCCCGGCCCGAAGTAAAACCACTCGTCGCAATCCGCTTCAAGCGGACGTTCCGGGATTTGTATTGAATGGCAAGCGCCGGGTTTCCGCGATAGTCATATTCAGGATTCCCAATCGCCGTGAACCCGTGAATGAACACGTCTTGATACGCTGATATGACGAGGCTACGCGCAGAAGACTTCTTATAAAGACTCGAACGGACCGGCTCCATCGAGACGAGGTTCGTCCCTGAAAGGAAGCGTGCCGTCTTCGACTGCGGATCATCAGCCAAGTGGTGGCTGATGTGCCGGAAGTTGAACGAGCGATTATCGTGATATGAGAAGTGTCCGAATATGTGGACGTCGTGAGCGGCTGAAGACGTCCCGTGCGCCTTCACTTCGACGCCCCCGAAGCAACCCTCGCTCATATTGTTGACGAGTGTGACATGGCGTGACCCGTCATCAATCTCGATTCCGTTCGAGTTCGAGAATCCATGGGCATGGGTGCGTCCGTGTGGATGATGACAATAGCAGTTCGTGATATAGATGGCGTCACTATGGTGGGTCGTGATGCCATCGTCGCCGTAATTCGTCGCCTCGCAATGATCGAGCCACACGTAGCGGCTGCCTTTTTTGGCGCGTAATCCGTCTCCCAAGTAATGATAGTGGGGTGCAGTGATATCAAAGGCATGCAGTCCCGCGTTTTTCGCCGTGACGTGATGGATCCAACCGAATTTGACGTGCGCGAACGTCAACGCGCTCGAAGCGGTATCGCCACTCGACGTCCGGTCGACGTCACCGAGGCGCTCCACGTTCCAGTCGAGCGTCAAATGTGCGACTTCGATATGGTGGTTGCCGGCGAAGGGAGTCGCATTTCGAAGTAATCGTCGATGTTTCGGTGCCCGGTCTGAGAGCTTGATGATCGTTTCCTGCTGGCCGGCCCCTTCGAGCACGCAGTTCGACGGGATACGGATGCCGCGGACGAGATATACGCCGGCCGGCACGTGGACGTGGCGGCTCGACCTGAGGGCGAGCCGAAAAGCGAGCGTGCAATCCGTCTGCCCATCCCCGATGGCGCCATAATCGGTGACGTCGACGTGCTGACGCGTCATTTGTCTCAAGTTCAAGTGCTCGGCGTCGAGCCGGCGCATCCACACCGGACGGACGATTCCATCTACCGTCTCGAGCGGCAACGAACTTGTCACCGGGATGATGCGTTCGGTCATCGGTAGGTGAGAGAGATAGGTTTTTGCTTGATCGGGATAGTGGGCCTGTCGTGTTGATTCATGCCAGTCGAGTGTGTCCGTCACTAGCTCATCGAGTGCCCAATTCGAATGACGGGCGATCGTGGCGGCGATATTCGAGCGATCGATATGTGCGGTCATAGGGTTCATCCTCCTAGCGTTCACTACAATTGGATGTACCCGTTTTAGAAGTATTTTTAGCAAACCGAAGTATTTAGTAGACAGAAGCATTTATCCATGGTATATTCTATATGTGCTTAATTAAGAATAGCTGGAAACATAATTCACAAAACGCTTTGGATTATTTTTCGTTTAAGATAATCCTAGAGGTTTGTGATTTTTTATTGGTCAGTTTTTTCTAGTAAGGCACTACTAGAACGCACAGCGTTTATTTCAGGAGGGTTCATTATGAACACAGGTAAAGTAAAATGGTTTAACTCAGAAAAAGGTTACGGCTTCATCGAAATGGAAGGCGGAGACGACGTATTCGTACACTTCTCAGCAATCCAAGGCGACGGCTTCAAGACACTTGAAGAAGGCCAAGCAGTAACTTTCGAAATCACTGACGGAGCTCGTGGACCACAAGCTTCTAACGTTGAAAAAATCTAATCTTCCTTTCTAAGGAATTTTATAACCTGCTCGCTTCGGCGAGCAGGTTTTTTGTTGTCCGCGTGTTTAATCACTTGCCCCGGGGGAATCAATATACGAGTGACTACCACAAGGAGGTTTTTCAGAATGGATGCAATGCAAACGGCAAAACAGATTTTAGATCATAGTAACGTAGGGACAATGGCAACGGTCTATAAAGGCAAGCCGCACAGCCGTTATATGACGTTTTTCCATGATGAACTGACACTCTACACGGCAACGTCGAAAGACACGGATAAAGTCGATGAATTAAAAAACAATCCGTATACGCATATTTTGATTGGTTATGACGGCGATGGTGTCGGGGATACGTATCTCGAGATTTTAGGCGAGACGAGTGTATCGGATGATGAATCGATGAAAGAAAAAGTATGGAACGAGAAACTCGAAGGCTGGTTCGATGGTCCGGACGATCCAAAACTCGTCATCTTGAAAATCGCGCCGCAGTCGATGCGCGTGATGAATAAAAAAGGACAGCCCCCTCAAGAAGTGAATTTGTAACTCAAACAAGGACGTCCCTCGCGGACGTCCTTTTCAAATTGACCAATTTCCAAAAAGTGACTGACCTGTGACGCACATATGAACGAAACGTGAACTCTTGCCCTAACTTATGTGAAAGTGTGAACATAGATGGTATATTGTGAATGTAATCACATATCAATCATCATTCACTCATTCAAAGGAGGAATTATCATGTTCATAAAATTTTGGCAGAACCACAACATCGCTACCGGTATTTTGACAGTCCTTCGTCTCTGGCTCGGCTATCACTGGCTCACAGCGGGCTGGGGCAAAATCACAGGTGGATTCGAGTCGGGTGGTTATCTTCAAAACGCAGCTTCCCTCGCCACGGGTGATCACCCAGCCGTTGCCGGTTGGTGGGCAGCATTTTTAGAGAACTTCGCCATCCCGAACGCGGCTTTGTTCGATGTGTTGATTCCTTACGGTGAGTTTCTCGTCGGTCTCGGGCTCTTGCTCGGTGCCCTCACACGTAGCGCCGCTTTCTTCGGTCTCGTCATGAACATGGCGTTCTTGCTCTCAGGTACGGTCAGCACGAACCCGACGATGTTGATCGTCTCAGTCCTCATCCTCGTCGCGGGCTACAATGCTGGTAAACTTGGCGTCGATGGATTGTTCCTTCGCAAGTTCGTCGAAACGAAAGTGTTACATCGTTCACCAAATCGTCAAATAGCGTAACGGATTTATGACGTTCTCCTGTGACAAAACTCACCTCTTTCGGCTACGATGAACGTAGCATCGATTGAAAAGGAGAACGAATATGAACGCGACACATTTCAAATGGCTCGGATACACAGAGGGGATGTCTTTCTTACTTCTGTTGCTCATCGCGATGCCACTCAAGTACTTGGCGGGTATGCCGCTCGCCGTCAGCATCGTCGGCGCGGCCCACGGTTTCTTGTTCGTCACCTACGTGGCGGCAGCCGTCTATATGGCATGGCGTTTCAACTGGGGCTTCAAAGTGTTAGTGCTCGCCGTCATGGCGTCGGTCATCCCGTTCGGACCGTTCTTGTTAGAGAAACGAGTCCTCCCATCAACAGAAAAGACATCGAACTGAAACGTTCGATGTCTTTTTGTGTTCACTGATGCGCCGGAGCGCTTTCCGCATCGGCCAATACATCTGATTTTTCGGCAGCAATGTCGTGACGGATGCGATGCATCGCGAACAACGTGATGGTGAGCAGGCAGACCATGCAAATAGAATAGAGGTATGCGACGGGCACCCATTCGCTCAATGCGCCGAATAAGATAAATCCGAGCGGTGTGATGCCCATAGCGAGTGCTTCGAGGACGCCCATGACACGACCGAGATAACTTGGTTCCGTGTTTGTCTGTAAATACAGTTGCATCGGGATGTTGACACGGAGAATGAAAAAGCCGCTCAATAAAGCGAAACTTGTGAATAAGACGATGGCCGGCGTGATTGTGAAGTCAAAATAGATGGGTATGGCCGGTGCAATAAAAAGACAACTCATGACAATGAGCGACGTGCGAACGGTCGCAAGGCGATACTTGATTGCAAAGACTGGTAACGCATGGGCGAGCGAGGCGACTAAAAAGCCGACAGCGAACATGCTCTCTAAAAAGCCGAACTGGAGGGGACTGACACCGATTTCCTGTAAAGCGACAATAGGAAACAAAATTTCTGAGGCGACGAAGAAGAAGTTGAGCAAGGCGGCAAGAACGGTCAATGTCCATAATACCCGTTGTTGTTTCAAATAGCGGAAGCCGGACCGGACGTCGTCCCATGTCGATTGGTCAGAAGAGATGCGTTCATGCGTTCGGAACGTGAGACGAGAAGCGACAAGGGCGGCGATAACAAACAAGAGGGATGAACTGAGTAGGAAGGCCGAGATCGGTAACAGTTTGAACAAGGCACCCGCTAACAATGGTGTACCGATGCTCGAAACGGAAATGACAGTTTGAATCAATGAGTTGGCGCGTTGAAGTTCTCCCTGATTGAACAAGAGCGGAATCGAACTCGACAACGTGACCGATAAGAAAGTCGAGACGATAGAGAGCAGACATGTGATAATCAAGAAAGCAGGTACGCCGAACGTCCAAACGAGACTCGCAATTCCAGCAACCAAAAATAATAAGGCGTTTACTGACTCCATCGTGATAATCACGCGTTTGCGATTCAATTTGTCGGCGAATGCCCCGGCAAACGGAGATAATAAAACGCGCGGTACTGTGCCGGCTAGTAGGACGAGCGCGAACTGTAGTCCCGAGCCAGATGTGGTCAGGACGGTCAATCCCGCGACAAACGTGAAAAGACTGGATGCAAACAACGACATGAACTTTCCGAGCAACAATACATACAAGTTCGATGAGGTGGTCGTCATATCGATTCTCCTTTATAGTTAAGTTCAACCTGATTTAACTTTATAATAAACGATGACAACCGATTTGTATACAATAAGTTCAATTAAATTTAACTTTTAAGAGGTGCCCCTATGATCGGACAACGAATAAAAACGTTACGAAAAGAAAAAAAGTTGACGCAAAGTCAACTGGCCGAAGGCATCATCACAAAATCGATGCTCAGTATGATTGAAAATGGAAAAGCGGAGGCGTCGATGCGCAGTCTTCGGGAACTCGCGAAACGGTTGGACGTGTCGTTACAGTCGTTGCTCGTCGATCCGCGCGAGGCAGACTTGCAGAAAATCGTCGAAGAAATTGAATATATGCAAGGGAGTCTCAACTCATGGGAAGATGCAGCCGTTCAGAAGGCGCTCGTACCTTATTTGGACGTGGAGATGAACTCGGTGTGGCAAGGGAAGGCGTACACGTTACTCGCGGACAGTTTCTTCAATCGTGGGGACCAACAACAACTGTTGGAGTGGTACGACCGGGCAATCGCGGTGTTCGAGCGGCTCGAGGAGAAAGAAGAACTGATTATGGCTCGCATCAGCCAAGCGTTTTATCTGCTCATGTGGAATCGATTTGATGAGGCGATTGAGCGTATCGATACGATTGAGTTGATTGATTCGAGAAGGATGAAGACGAAGACGCACGTCGAATTCAGCATGTTGATGGTGTTTCGTAATATGTTGTATGACGATGATTTACCAGGCGCGATTCGTCGTCTCGAAGATACGCTTGATTACATGAAACGAACGAAAATGTACTATCGGGTCGACGATGTATATCGAACGATCGCCATTTGCGCCCTTTATTTAAAAGATGAAGCAGCGATTGTCGATGCGCTACAAAAAGCGAAACAATACACGAATTTCACAAACGATGTGACGATGAAAATACGACTAGCGATGACAGAAGCGCTCTATGCGATTGAATATCGGAAGACGGATCTTCTACAGCAACAGATTGCTGTCATGAACCAGCTGCTAGAAGGAAATACAGAATTCATCGCAGCGTTCGAGATGAGTAAAGGTGTCTATTTCGCGCTGACTGGTAAGATAGAGGCGGCCCGGAAATCGTTTTTGAAACTGTTGGAGCATCATGATCAATGGGCGAAGCATGGGTTTGTCGATCAAGCGATTTACTTTGAAGGGCTGTTAATTGGAACGAGTCACGGGTGTGGGGATGAATGGGTACCGTTGATTGAACGAGAAGTGGGCTTGTTCCCGGAAGGTCGTTTCCGCAGCCATCTGATGTCGCTCATCAAAAAAATCAAGGGCTGACGCGTCAGCCCTTGAACGTTTGAATAAGTGTCCCTTTGCCGTCATCGACTTGAATCGAGGCGTGGGCACCGTTAATCAGTGTCATTTGCGGCGGGACGTGCCCGCAGTCGATGTCGTAGATGACAGGCACGTCGAGCAATTCCTGCAGTTCCGCATACACGTCTTCTGCCGTGTAGCCTTGGACGGGCTGTTGGGCTGCACTGCGTCCGAACAGAATGCCTGACGTATGATTGAACCAACCGGCCCACTTCATTTGAAGCAGGGTCCGTTTGAGTGCAGGAACATCGAGCTCAGCGTTCTCAAAATACCAGAGGATCGGTTCGCCTTTTAAATAGGTCTGTTGGAACGTGGCGACATCTCCATACGGTGTGCCGATGGTATGCAACAAGACATCGATACAGCCACCGAGCAATCGTCCGGTCGCCTCTGTCCCGCCGAGTGATTTCCACTCCGTCGGTTCGGTCAAGTGATACACATGAGGGCTCGGGTTGTCATGTTGCCACTCTTTTTGGAACTGCTCTGAGGCGAGCTGGATGACTGTCTCGCCTTCTTTCGCCGATACGATGTCGAGCCAACGCGAGCTCGTCGCGTCCCATTCTTCGCCGCGCAGGTCGACGAGGTTCGTCCCGTGAGCCGAAGCGATCCCCGTCTTGAGCGTGTAGACGAATAAAAATAAGCTGACGTCGGAATATCCGAGCATCCATTTTGCGGGTAACGCGTCCCAGTCGAGTCGGTCCAAAGGCTCAATTAAGAGGACGCCGCCCCATGGCGGAATAATCAAATCAATCGTGTCATCGTGAAATAAACGTGTCAATTCATCGGCCCGGACTTCTGCCGGTGCCGATTTTGCTTTGTCTTGCGTCCAGACCGATGGTTCGAATTGGAGGGTGAATCCGTGGCGAATGAATGTCGCCTCGGCCTCATGAAGTAGTCCATGTAACTCAGTAGGAACACCGGATGAAGGGGCCGTCACCCCAAAATGATGGCCGGTTAACTGTGGATAACGAATCATGTGAGCCTCCTGTGGATAAGTGATAGGTAGTTTTGCGGAAACGGGTTATCCACATGTGGATAGTTATTTATTGCGCATCCGTTCGGCATGTTGGATACCCCAAGTGTTCATCATCTCGAGCACTGGAATGAGCGTCTTCCCGTACTCGCTCAAGCGATAATCGACGCGAGGCGGTACTTCCGGATAGACGGTGCGGATCACGATGTCTTGCTCTTCTAAATCGCGGAGCTGGGCCGTCAAAATCTTTTGACTGATGTTCGGGAGCGAGCGTTTCAATTCGCTGAACCGTAACGTGTCTTCATTGATGAGCGTGAGTAAAATCGATGGTTTCCATTTTCCTGTGATCAGCTCGAGCGCGGTATCGACCTCGCAGCTTGAGATTCTGTTCATGTACATCCCTCTTCTCAAAGTATCCTTTTGGTAACTATACCACCTTTTTGTGCCGTCTTCTGCCGCTCCCACCTAGCGGGTATACTGAGGATAGAGGTGATCAACTATGAAATTGACAAACATACAACTCGGCGCCGTCACGTTGCGCGTCCATGATTTAAAAATGATGAAAACGTATTATGAACGCGTCATCGGCATGGATGTACTCGAGACGACAGAGAATCGCGTCATGCTCGGTGCGCCAAATACGCCGCTCGTTATCTTACATGAAGTGAGCGGCGTGCGTTCCAATCCACGAACAGCCGGCTTGTTCCATATGGCAATCCTGTTGCCGGACCGTATCGAACTTGGACGGATTCTCCGTCATTTGATCGAGCAACGGATTGAAGTCGGCCAAGGTGATCATTTGGTCAGCGAGGCGTTTTATTTGAGCGACCCGGAAGGCAACGGCATCGAGCTCTACGCGGATCGTCCCCGAGAGCAGTGGGAATATGAAGCGAACGGTCATGTGAAGATGTCGACGGACCCGGTTGAATATGAATCGATGCTCGAGGCGGCGGCCGACCGTCCGTTCACGGGCCTTCCGAACGGGACGACGATGGGGCATGTCCACTTCAAAGTACGTTCCCTAGAAGCGGCAAAATTATTCTATCAAGATCGTCTCGGTTTCACGGTGACGACCGATTCGTATCCAGGCGCCTTATTTTTAGCGGCCGACGGATATCATCACCACATCGGGACGAACGTCTGGGCCCGGCCGAGCCAGGCGATGGGACAAGAGGCCGGTCTGGAGGCGTGGACGCTTTTGGTCGACGCAGAGACAAACCGCGCGCTTGGCGGAACGACACCGGAATGGTCGCTCACCGACGATGATGGCATCAAGGTAAATATAAAAAGCGTGGACTAATTGTCCGCGCTTTTTTAGCGTGCTGAAATTTTCTTTTGACTCGAATCAAACGAGAGGCGAATGCCGCGTTTTTGATACGCTTGTTCGACACGTTTTGAATTGATACTGAGCTCAAGATGAGCGAGTTTCAAGTGTTCGAGTTCTGGCACCGTGACATCGAGACGGACGAGCTCCATGTTGCGCTCGGCCTTTTTACGTGTGCGTCTCAAGTTACGGGGCACTTCTTCTGACGTCAGTGCCGCGATCGTTTCATTGATTAATTGTCGTTTGTCGCCTTTGACGCTTAGCGCCGTATAGAGCTTATCAAGCGAACCAAAGCGTTTGATCAACTGGACCGATTGGCTTTCGTCCAATCCGGCCACAGGCGGGATCCCGTCTGAACGGTCTCCTGTCAATGCTTTGACTGCTGAGAGCTGTTTTGGCTTCAATCCTTCGTACAACGCCGCAATCTCCTCAGGACGAATCTCGAGATGTCGCTTGAGCGGGAGCGGGCGATTGTCTTTGATGTCGCAACGAGCCTGCATTTGTTGCAACTCTTGCGTTTGAAGCCAAACGGTGATGCGTGGGCTCACGAGCTGAAGCAAGTCCTTGTCTTTCGTCATGATGACGACAGGAGCGCTACAGCTAAACTTCCGAGCGATATGAGCGATCAAATCTTCTCCTTCATAGCCTTCGACTTGATATTGCGGAATCCCGCTATCTTCAAGCAATTGGCGCATGAGTTCCATTTGAGCTTTCAACTCGGGTGGTGTCTGGCGGCGACGGCGTTTATAGCCTGGATAAAGCTCGCGGCGCCATAATGTTTCACGTGAGACGTCCCACACGACGACAAAATGAGTCGGACGATGTCTACGTAGAATCGTCCGGATGAGGCCTGTCATACCGATGACGGCACTCCGATCGTTTTTAGATACCTCGCGTCCTTTTTTCGTTCGGCTCGCGGCGGCACCGTAATAGGCACTGGCCAGCATGGAGTTTCCGTCAATTAAAAATAGTTTACGTTCCATGCGTAACCTTCTTTCTGTAGTTGTTGGACCGAACATTCATGAACTGTTCGGTGATGTTGTGTCAATGAGTGACACGCACTCAAATAAGCAACATATGTGCAGTATATCACGACAAGGTCTGAAAATATAGCGACAGTTCGAACCGCCTACGAAAAGCCCTCCCCGATTTTTCGGGGAGGGCGGTCTAATTGGTCAGTCGAGTTCAGGTTGAATCTCGTCTTTATGAGCCAAAATCAAATCGACGAAAACGATACGGTGATTGTCGATTTCACGAACAATCAGCTCATGTTCGCCCGGTAAGACGAAGCGTTCTCCAGTACGTGCATTCGCTTTTTGTGATAAGACGAAGCCGCCGATCGTATCGACATCATCCTCGATTTCGATGCCGAACCGTTCTTCGATCTCTTGCGTCAAGACGAGACCGGACAGGCGATAATGCCCGGGTGTGACTTCGGTGATCTCAGCTTGCTCGTCACGGTCGAATTCATCACGAATCTCCCCAACGATTTCCTCGAGGATATCTTCAATCGTGAGAAGTCCCGCCGTACCCCCATACTCGTCGATGACGAGACACATCATCGTCCGCGCGTTCTGCATTTTCACCATCGCCTCTTGAAGCGGCGTGAACTCCGTCACGAGCGGGAGTTGATGGATGAACGATTCGAACGGGGCGTCGCTCTTGACGAGTTGAGCGGTGAATAGCTGCTTGGCGTTAATAAAGCCAAGCACATCATCGCGGTCACCGTCACGGGTGACCGGGTAGCGCGTATATTGGTGCTCTTGGACGGTAGCGATAATCGTCTCAATCGAGTCTTCTTCGTCGATGGTCACCATGTTCATCCGTGGGACCATCGCGTCTTTGGCGACACGTTCGTCGAAAGAGAAGATATTTTGAACGTAGGCGAGCTCATTCTCGTTAATTTCTCCACTGCGGAAACTCTCGGTCATGATGATTTTGAGTTCTTCTTCCGAGTGCGCCGTCTCCTGTGCTGTCGTCTGCACGCCGAACAAGCGAAGTGTCAGCCGGGCTGTGCCGTTTAGCACGTGGATGAACGGATACAATAATTTCGTGAAGAAATAAAGCGGTCGGGCGACGAGCAGTGTCAAGCGCTCGGCTTCGTGCACGGCCAGTGTTTTCGGGACCAGTTCCCCGATGACGACGTGCAAGAAGGCAATCAGTAAGAAGGCAATCAAAAAGGATAGGACGGTCGCGAGCGACGTCGATACGTTCAAACGGTCGACAAGCGGTTGAATCATCCCTTCGATTTGATCCGCACCAATCCAACCGAGACCGAGTGCGGCGAGCGTGATACCGAACTGTGAAGCCGATAGCGAGTCATCAAGATTTTCAATCACCTTTTTGGCGACAGAGGCCCGTTTGTTTCCCTCGAGCACGAGTTGGTCAAGACGGGCGCCGCGCACTTTAACAATCGAGAATTCAGCCGCCACAAAAAAGGCGGTCATGAAAATGAGCAGGGCGACGATCAATAAGCTGAATAACATGGGACTGTCCAAAAATTCCCCCAAAAATCGGGGAGTCACCTCCATTAGAGTAAGTTGTATGTCGTTCAGGAGAATCCCTGAAAACGAATAGTTTGTTTCAGTATAGTAGATTTGCCACAAATATTCAAAAAACAGCCTAAAAGGTTTCACGAAGAGGGGAATGAGGGAACTACAAATCGAGAAGAGACGAAGGAGGAATTGATATGGCTAACTATCCAGAACTGAAAGGCAAAGTCGCAGTCATCACCGGCAGTTCGAAAGGACTCGGTCGAGCGATTGCAGAGCGTTACGCAAAAGAAGGGGTCCATGTCGTCCTGAACTATCGCAGCAGTGAAGACGAGATGAAGAAAGTGATTCAAGGAATTGAAGAGGCTGGCGGCAAGGCAGTCGCGGTGAAAGGTGACGTCGCGGAAGAAGGACTCGCCGAGAAGATGATTGAAACGGCCGTGTCCGAGTTCGGGAAGATGGACATCTTCGTCAATAATGCAGGGGTGCAGGTCGAAGCAAAAACGCATGAGATGGAACTCGACAACTGGAAGAAAATCATCGACACGAACTTGACTGGAACGTTCCTTGGTGTGCGGGCCGCTCTCAAATATTTTGTGGAGCACAAAATCCAAGGGAACATCATCAACATGTCGTCGGTGCACGAAGTGATTCCGCGTCCTGGTTATACCCATTACGCAGCGAGTAAGGGTGGCGTCAAGATGTTCACGAAATCGGTCGCGCTCGAGTACGCACCGAACAAGATCCGTGTCAACGGTATCGCGCCGGGGGCGATCGACACACCAATCAACGAAGAGACAATGCAAGACCCGGAAGAGAAAAAAGGACTTGAGGCACTTATCCCGACGCATGAGATCGGGCGTCCTGAACAGATTGCGGCCGTGGCGGCCTGGCTTGCTTCTGACGAGTCGTCGTACGTCACAGGCGCGACGATTTTCGCGGATGGCGGTCTATCGCTGTACCCGGCTTTCGGACCTGAAAATAAAGTGCAATGACGAAAGGGAGGACTCGCTTTACGCGAGTCCTCCCTTGTTCGTTAGCTGCTCATCTGGTCTTCCATACTATACTTCGGCAAGATAATCGTGAACGTCGAGCCATGGCCGACGCTCGAATCGACTCGAATCGAGCCGCCGTGCCCTTCAGCAATCTCTTTACAGATGGCGAGGCCGAGGCCCGTGCCGCCGATTTTACGGCTGGCCGAATTGTCGACGCGATAAAACTTGTCGAACAGTTTCGGCAATGCCGCCATCGGAATCCCGATGCCTGTGTCTTGAATGGAAATCTCGATGACGTCTGATTTATCATTTGTAACGCAGACGGCCACTTTCCCGCCATCCGGCGAGTACTTGATCGCATTGTGGAGCAAGTTCGTGAACAGCTGACTGAGCCGATCCCGGTCACCATATACATAGAGATTTGTGTCACATTCGAGGGCGAGCTGATGATGTTCGCTCGCGCCTTGGTGGACGGCAATCGTCTCTTTCAAGATGTCATGCAGGCTCTCCGGTTGGCTATGGTACGTCTGTTTGCCGGACTCCATCCGTTGCACGTCCAATAAGTTTGAAATCAAGTCCTCGAGACGCAATGTCTCTTGGTGGATCATTCCTAAGTATTGGTCGGTGCGTTCGGCAGGCATCGTTCGATAACGCAACAGCTCGGTGAAGCCGATGATGCTCGTGAGCGGTGTACGCAATTCGTGCGACACGGTCGAGACGAGCTCTGTCTTCAACCGATCGACCTCGGTCTCTTGTGTCACGTCCCGGAAGACGAGCATCGTACCGTGCCGGGTACCACGCAAGTGAATCTTTTCCGCGTACATCTGGATGAAACGGGCTTCTTGATTCATCGAGAATGTCACGCTCTCTTCCATGCTCTCGCCATCAAACGCGCGACGCATAAATGAGAAGAACGAATCTTTTTGATCGACTTGAAGACCGAGTTCTTCTAGATCGGCGTCCAAGCGATACAAGTCCATCTCGTTTCGTTTCGTGGCGGCTTGATTGAACATGATGAAGAGGGCCTGGTTGGCAAACTTTTGATGCGTCGTATGCTCGACATAAATGACCGCATCACGAATCGAGTGCAGGAGCCGCGCCGTTTTCTCGCGTTCTTCCTCGACTTGATGGCGTTGCGTCGCGAGGGAAGAAGCCATTTGACGGAATGAATTCGTCAACTGTCCGACCTCGTTTCGTGACGACACAGCCGCCGGGATCGGGATGATCCGTTCGTCCGCCAAACGTTCACTGTTGATGATCAACTCATGAAGTTGACCGGTCAGTCGTTGGACGTAAGGACGGGCGGCGATGAAGAGGACGAGCAAGACCGCTAAGAGAGAGAGGAGCCATAACACTTGGGCCCACTTCGTATGTGTGGCCAGTTGTTCCCGTAGCAGATTCTCTTCTTCATTCAATGAGTTGCGATACTCCGTGAATACGGTCTCCATATCGACGATGCTCGCGCTCATGTCAGCGGCACTTTTCGAATTGATCTTGAATTTGCGATCGGCAGGTGGTTCCGCTTGTGGATTCACTTTACCGAGCGTCGGCATTTTCAAGAACGGTTCAGAGACCGTCCCTTCGCGTTTGGCGATGACATATCGCTCTAGGCTCGGCATGACGCGTTGTTGATAGGCCGAGAATAGCGTCCGCGCGTCGCTGGCATACGTCTTCTCTTTTTCCGTGACCGCGTTCGTCTCGAACCATGCGGTCTGAATCTCAATCAAGTCTTGTTTTTCTTTCACGCGAGCGAGCATCGCCTCGTCGCCGAGGATGACATAGCCACGCATTTCATATTGCATCGACTGCCACGTTTCGAATAGTTCGGTCGCGTTCGTGCGACGTTCACTAATGTTCTCGAGCGATGATGTCGTCTGTTCGATTCGGTTTTCCGTATACATGTACACGGCGAGTGAGGTCAGGAGGATCAGTCCGATGAATAAATAGAAGACGAATAAAAACTGTCTTCCGATCCGCTGGTCAATCCATGCTTTCATAAAAATCGGTCCTTCCCGGAACTGCGTACATTCCTGATGTGACAAATATCCTGCGAGTGTCGTTCTTTCATTGTACAGATTTAAACCAGTTGTTTCCACCAATCAAGAAATAAGCGGAAATCTAACTATTGTCTATTGAATAATAGTGAACGATAAGCTATTGTTTAATATATAGTAGAGGAGGCGAAGGAATGAATCCTCAATTTAAGAAAGGCGTGCTCAACTTGTGCGTGCTCGCACTTGTCGAGACGCATGATCGTTACGGTTATGAGCTCGTGCAAGCCATTTCGGCAAAAGTCGCCATCTCAGAAGGTGCCGTCTACCCGCTCCTAAGGCGACTCACGTCAGACGGGTACTTCACGACGTATTTAAAAGAATCGGCAGAAGGACCACCGCGAAAGTACTACGCCATCACGGAGCAGGGGAAAGCTCATTTGACGGAACTACGCGCGGAATGGGAGACGTTCACGACCGGCGTCAACGAATTGATCGAAGGGGGAACGGACAAATGACAGAAGAACAGTATTTATTGGAACTCGAACGTTTGTTGATGGGGATGCGCGTCATCGATCGGGTTGATATTTTACGGGATGTGTCGGAGTACTTTGCGAGCGGACGACTCGACGGGAAAAGTGATGCGGCAATGGTCGAGGAGCTCGGGACGCCAAGCGCACTCGCGAGCGAGTTGCTCGGCACGGTCGAGCCACTCACTGCAGGGCGAAAGGAACCGGCTATTGTGAAAAGTCCGAACGTTGCGTTCCGCAACGTCTCGATCAACGTCCTGCAAGCACACGTCAAAGTCGTCCCATCTGATGACGGCTTTGCCTACGCGACGCTCGAGACGGAACGGGACCACGGGGTGACGATGGATATCGTTGGAGACACGCTCGAAATCCGAATTGAGTCAGAACGTCGTTTCGGTCTGTCGAACCTATTCTCCTGGATCGTCACGAAAGCACCGGTGTTACACGTCGAGCTGCCGCGCCATGCGTATGAGAAGGTCATGATCAAAAACCGTCTTGGCTCGTGCGATATGAGCAATGTTGACGCCACGTCGGTCGACGTCGAGAGTGAGAATGGGAGCATCACGGCCCACACAGTTCGCGCCGAGCGTGCCTCATTCCGCTCCTCGAACGGAAAAGTCAGTTTGACGTCGATAACAGGACAGATCCTTGACGCGCAATCATCGAACGGGAGTGTGGAAGTGGGTGCCTCGAACGTGGACCGCCTCGAAATCCAATCGTCGAACGGTCGCCTCGATATTAACGACGTGACAGGAGCGATTGAGGGGAAAACCTCGAACGGCCGCATCGACTGTGTGATTGATGTGATCGAGCATCCAATCCGTCTGAAGACGAACAATGGCCGCATCGATATGCGTCTGAAGCAAGATCCGCGTGATGCCGTCATTCGGGCCAAGACGAGAAACGGTAAAGTCGAGCTGTTCGGGGATCGGGCGAACGAGCGGACGTTCGGGGACGGAGCGGTTGAAGTCAAACTGACGAGCTCAAACGGGAGTATCACGGTCGAATAAACTGAACACAAAAAGACTCGCTACGTGAATGGCTTCATCACGCGGCGAGTCTTTTTCCTTATAAGTCATGGACGAGCAAATAGGCGACACGGACAGGTCCGTGGACGCCGACAATCAAATTCATCTCGATATCGGCCGAGTTCGACGGGCCGGAGATGAAGTTGACACCGTTCGGCGAGGCGAGGTCACCGGTCCGGTCAAGTTCGGCTAATTTTTTGGCTGCCTGTGTCATCCGCGGCACGAGCACCGATTTCGGGATGATGGCAATATGGTCGCGCGGCAATAAGCTGATTGTGCGTGACTTCCCTGGAGCCGCGTACTGGACGATCGTCGCACTCTCGGCGAGGGCCTGGTCGGCAATCGTGATACCGATATCGGCCTTCACGGCGAGGGCACGGCTGTCTTCTGGCCGCTCCGCATCCCACCAGTCGAACGATTCGCTCGTCTGGGGCGCCCATGCCTGGATTCGGTCGTCACGTTCGGCGATGATGCTCTGCCCATCATACCGTTCAATCAAGAGACGGAGTGTATCATCGAGGTTAGCCGACTCGCATTCGACGACGTCAGTATGGATGCGTGTCGCGACCATCCGGAACGTCTCGAGCAGTTCCTCGTCAGAGGCGTCTTTCAGCACCTCGTCTTGCGGGCGGTGCTTATACACGCGTTTCGGCGGCGTCAAGTCGACGTCACGTCCGAGCTGTCCGGCGATTCGTTTTAGAAAGTCTTCGCGATTGGTGATCGTGCCTGGATTCATTCTGCATTCCCCCGTTTCTTGAACCAATCCCGTACCGTCTGCTTGGCGGGTCGCGGCAAGTCTTTCGAATCCGTCCAGGCCGGCAAGCCTTTCTCGATTTGTCCCGCTTTCGTGAATGGGGACGATGCGAACGGCGCGATGTGTTCGGCCGCTTCGAACAAGAACGGGCTCGACGACGTGACCGCAAAGCCTTTCATGGCGATGCGCTCGACGAACGGTGACTGTTTTTTCTCTTCGACGATGACACGGCGATGTTCGATCAATAGCTCGTGGAGCGGAATCTTGACCGGGCAGGCTTCCGTACAGGCACCGCATAGACTCGAGGCATACGGCAACTCTTTATAATTCTCGTAGCCGTCGAGGAGCGGGGCGAGCACGGCGCCGATCGGACCCGGATAAATCGAGCCGTAGGCATGACCACCGATGTGGCGGTACACGGGACAGACGTTGATACAGGCCGCACAACGGATGCATTGAAGGACAGATTGGAACTGTGTGCCGAGGATGCCGGAACGTTTGTTGTCGACGATGACGAGATGGAACTCCTCAGGTCCATCGACTTCGCCGTGATCGCGCGTGCCAGCGAACGTCGTGATGTACGAGGTGAGTCGTTGACCGACGGCGCTCCGGCACAACATGTTGACGAGTACTTCGAACTCCTCGTACGACGGGACGATCCGTTCCATCCCCATGACGGAAATGACAGTGTCCGGAAGCGACGTCACCATGCGGCCGTTCCCTTCGTTCGTGACGAGTCCGACGGCACCGCTCTCGGCGATGGCGAAGTTACAGCCGGTGATGCCGACCTCCGCTTTCAAAAAGTCTTTTCGTAACTCACGGCGTGCATAGCGCCCGAGCTCGGTCGGGTCGTTCGTCCCTTCGTAGCCGTGGGCCGTGAACGTCTCATGGACGGCGTTCCGGTCTTTATGGAGGGCCGGGGCGACGATATGCGACGGCGGATCATTATCGAGTTGAAGGATCCATTCCCCGAGGTCGGACTCGACGACCGTGCAACCTTCCTCATGGAGCGCCTCGTTCAGCCCGATTTCTTCTGTCACCATCGACTTCGATTTGACGACATGTTTGGCGTTTTTGGCGCGTACAACTTCCCGGATATAACGGTTTGCTTCTTCCGGCGTCTCGGCGAAGAAGACGTTGCCGCCTCGTTTCGAGATGTTCTCGCTCAATTGATATAAGTAATAGTCGAGATGTTCGAGTACGTGTTGGCGAATCTCTTCCGAATGGTCCCGGAACGCTTCCCAATCCCCGAGTTCACCTGCCGCGTTTAAACGACCGTCACGCAGACGGTTTTGCGCCGAACTGACAGCCTGACGCATGAACGGATTGTCGATTCCGTCTTTGCGTCGATCCTGAAACTTCTCATCTAACCGAATCCCCATACTCATGCTTGTTTCACCCCTTCGTTCAACACTTCCGCGATATGCATCACTTTGATCGGATGACCTTGTTTATGCAAACGTCCCCCGATGTTCATCAGACATGAAGCGTCAGCCCCAATCAACACTTCGGCTCCCGAGTTCAAGATCGATTCGACTTTCTCATCGACCATCTGCACCGAGACGTCTGGCATCTTGACGGAGAACGTCCCCCCGAAGCCACAACAGTTGTGGACATTGTCGAGCGGGAGCATCGTCAATCCGTCGACATTTTTAAGTAGCTGGCCCGGTGCCGCCTCGATTCCGAGGAGGCGCGTCATATGACAAGACGCATGATACGTTGCCTTGGCTGGGAACTTGGCCCCGACGTCCGTCACTTCGAGCACGTCAACGATGAACTGCGTCAACTCGAACGTCTTCGCCGCATGAGCCTCGGCCCGCGCCTTCCAAACGGGATCATCTTTAAATAAATGTGGATAGTCGCGCATCATCATGACACAAGATCCAGACGGACCGACGATATACTCAGCATCCGCCTTCTCGAACGTCTCAATCATATGTTTCGCAATCTTTTTCGTCTCTTCATGGTAGCCGCTATTGTAAGCGGGCTGCCCGCAACACGTTTGTTCAAATGGGAAACTGACTTCACAACCTAGATGTTCTAATAGTTCGACCGTCGCTTGTCCTACCGATGGGAACAACGTATCGGAGAGACAAGTGACGAACAGCGCCACGTTAGGCATGTCCATTCCTTCTTTCCTGTTCTTAGTCAAAATCGAAAACGGTTTCACATTTATTATTCCATAACAAACGAGTCCAAAACAGAAAAATGGAACGATTCTCACAAAAAAATGTTAAATCCTGTCTAATTGAGAACTAAATGATAATGAATCAATATTCAGAAGATGACTGCTATAAAACAGCATTACCCTGCCCGATAACAGAAAAACCCTCATCGGTCGACGAGGGCTCGAATCTAACTTATAAGAAAAACATTTCCAGGATGAATAGCGCGCCGAACAAGTAGATGAGCGGGTGGACTGTTTCTTTGTTCATCGCTTTAAAAATCGGATACAGGATGAAACCGAAGGCGATCCCGCGTTCGATACTGCCTGAGAGCGGCATGATGAGAATCGTCATGAACGCCGGGAAGTATTCGCTGAAGTCTGTCCAGTCGATGTAACGGACGTTCGTCAACATGAGCGCACCGACGATGATGAGGGCCGGTGCCGTGATGGCGGCAACACCAGAGATGGCACCGATGAGCGGGCTGAAGAACAATGTCAGTCCGAACATGGCGGCCACGACCGCTGTCGTAAGACCGGTCCGTCCGCCTTGGGCGACACCGGCGGCCGACTCGATATAAGCCGTCGACGGGCTCGTCCCGACGAGCGAGCCGCCCATCGTCGCGAGCGAATCGGCGAACAAAGCGCGGTGCCCGTTTTCGATCGTCCCATCCTCTTTCAACAGATTGGCCTGTTTTCCGACACCGACGAGTGTTCCGGTCGTATCGAACAACGTGACGAGGAAGAATGACAAGACGGCACCGAACAAACCGTATTGGATGACGTCTGAGAACGCCGTGAGCGGATTGACCATGAGCCCTTCCGGCAATGTCGGCATCGCCGTCACGCCTTCAATCTTCAAGAGACCCATGAAATAGGCGGCGATGCCTGTGAGCACCATCCCGATGAGGAGTGAGCCCGGCACGTTCCGTGAGAACAAGAGGGCCGAGACGATCAAACCGCCGAGGACGAGCAGGACGCTTGGCGACGACAAGTCCCCGAGGCGAACGAGGTTTGCTTCATCGGCGACGATGAGTCCTGACAACTTCAATCCGAGCGAGGCGATGAACAAACCAATACCGGTCGTGATGGCGTGCTTGAGCGAGGCCGGGATGGCTTGAATCAGTTTAGTCCGAATCGGTGACAGCGACAAAATCAAGAAGAAGACCGATGAGACGAAGACGACGCCGAGCGCGGCGGACGGCGTGATCTGTTGCTGGGCGACGAGCGTATACGCGAAGAATGCGTTCAGTCCCATCCCTGGGGCGACGGCAATCGGAAGGTTGGCGTAGAACGCCATGAGCCCGGTACCGATCAAGATGGCGATGATGGTCGCCGTGAATGCCTGGGCGAACGGGATGCCGGCATCTGACAGAATTGCCGGGTTGACGACAGAGATGTAAGCCATCGTCACGAACGTTGTGATGCCGGCCATCACTTCTTGTTTAACGTTCGTTCCATGTTGTTTCAATTGAAATAAGTTCATGAGTAGGACTCCCTATGATTAGTAATTTCCGAACAATATTGTCCGACAATCGTCGAATTAACGTTATCAACTTGATGACTATACAAAATGAGTCGGCGGTCGTCAATGATTTTGAGTGAAAAAACATTAAATATTCTCATGTAAGCGTTGATTGTTCGGAAATAGACGAAATAAAAATAATGCTTGCTCTGAAACGCGTTTCAGACTGTACGGTTAAGTCAAAGGAGGGAAAGCTCATGAATCCGACAACGTGGAAAACCTGGTGTAGTGGGATCGTCTACGAACTCGTCATCAATCAGTTGTATACGCCGCTCGGAAGAATGTTGTGCGCCCGTTTTCAAGACGAGTTTCTTCATCTACCCGTCGAAGAACGGTTTCGTCTCGTCCAAGCTATCCGAAAACAAGTGATTGCGAAAGGTGACAGTCAGGAGGCAGACTGGGTACACTATATGCAAAGACTGACAGATTGAGGTGAGGCGGAATGGCGAACATCCGAGATATCGCAAAATATGCGGACGTATCCGTGACGACGGTGTCGCGCGTGCTCAATGAGCATCCGTACGTCTCGAAAGAGAAGCGTGAGCGGGTGCAACGGGCAATGGCCGAACTTGGCTATTTACGGAATCAGCAGGCGCTGACGTTATCGACCGGTCGCACGCAGCGTTTCGTCGTCGTGTTGCCGTATTTGGATCATCCGTATTATGGACTGTTCGTCAACGGGCTCGCGAAAGCTGCCCTCCAAAGAGATTATCGACTCGTCATGTGGCAGACAGAGTATCAACTCGACCAAGAACGGCAAGCGCTTGATCTATTGAAGCACCGTGAAGTCGATGGGGCGATCCTGTTATCCCATACGATGTCATTCGATGAGATGGAAACGTATCGACAATTTGGTCCAATCTCGGTCGCGACCGTCGGGGCGCCGCAGACGATTTCTTCGGTCCACGTCGATCATTACACCGCGTTCGTCGCCGGTTTGCGCGTGTTGGCGCAAGCGGGATATACTGAAATCGGCATCGTGTTGTCAAGAGAAGACAGTCCAAGCTCGATCGCGCGTCAGCAGGCGTACTTCGATGAAGTCGAACTTGCGCGTGAGCGATGGGTTTGGACCGGTTACTTGACGAGCGAGGACGGAATCGGACTGGCCGATGCGTTTCTGCGTCAACAAGAGCGTCCTCGAGCGCTCTTTTTCTCGTCGGATTATGTGGCGCTCGGTTTTTTAGGGGAATTACGCCGTCGCGGTGTCAGCATCCCCGATGAAGTCGCCATCCTCGGCTTCGATGGCCATCCGATTGGTCAGGCGTTCGGTCTGTCGACGATGCATTCCCCAAACGAAGACATCGGCCGGACGTTGTTCGATGTGACGTTTGAGGAGATGAACGGTGGGGCTTCGGTCACAAACAGTTTAACGGTCACGTATTTGCCGGGGACGACACTCTAGGCAACTTCCTCGCTCGTCTTTTCTGAAACGATTAGAATGGAGACAGAAGTCGAGAGGAGGATGACAGATGAAGATTAACGTGACAGAAGAAGCACTCCAATTTTTTAAAGATGAGATGGAGGTCGAGGCAGGCCAGACGGTGCGTTTATTCGCTAAATATGGGGGTTCGACCGATTTGACGCACGGTTTCTCAGTGGGGGTCATCACAGAAGATATCGACAACGCGGCGGTCGAAACGGAAGCGGACGGGATTCGCTTCGTCGTGGCTGAACAGGATGAATGGTTGTTCCAAGGACAAGACGTCAACGTCGAGATCCGTGGCGACGAGGTCGTCTTCGTTCAAGCGTGACATCACAGTTTGTTAACAGTAAGAATACATCCGTTTGAAGCCATCCAGCTCGGGGAACAGTCTACGACATGACAAAACCGAAAGGATGAGACAGATGTCAGAACAAGATAAAAAGCGTGAACAAGAAGAACAAGAGAAGTTGAAACGAGACCAACCGGATATTTCGCACGAAGAAGATTCAAAAGGGGATCATTCGGACCTCGAAGAGACGGACGAAGACGAACAAGCGTAAAGAGCCCCTGGTGGCTCTTTTTGTTTGGGAATTGAAAGAATGAGTATAGACGTTATAATGGATAAGGGAAAACTATCATAGTGAGGAGAATGTATGATGAGTACAGTACTAGTCTTTGGACATAAAAATCCAGATACGGATACGATTTGTTCGGCGCTCGCTTACGCGGAGCTCAAGAAAAAGTTAGGGATGGACGCTGAGGCAATCCGTCTCGGTGAAGTGAACGGGGAGACGCAATATGCGCTCGACCACTTCCGCGTCAAGGTACCACGCCTCGTGGAACGCGTATCAGACGAGGTGAACTCGGTCATCCTGGTCGACCATAACGAGTTCCAGCAAAGCGCGGAAGACATCGCAGACGTGCGCATCCTCGAAGTCGTCGACCATCACCGCATCGCCAACTTCCAAACAGCGGATGCCCTCTACTATCGGGCGGAGCCTGTCGGATGCACGGCGACGATTTTGCTCAAACTCTATAAAGAGCACGGTGTCGAAATCGCGCCTGACATGGCAGGATTGATGCTATCGGCGATCATCTCGGACTCGCTCTTGTTCAAGTCACCGACATGCACGGACGAGGATATCAAAGCGGCAAAAGAACTCGCAGCGATCTCAGGTACAGACATCGAGACATACGGTCTTGAGATGTTGAAAGCTGGAGCTGACCTTAGCCAAAAGACAATTCCAGAACTCATCTCGCTCGACGCGAAAGAGTTTGCGATGGGCGACTACCGCATCGAGATTGCTCAAGTGAACACGGTCGACGCGAACGATGTATTGAGCCGTAAAGCTGAAGTCGAAGCGGCAATGGCCGTGAAGATATTAGACAAAGAACTCGATTTGTTTGTCTTCGCCATCACGAACATCTTGACGAACGATTCGGAGGCACTCGTTGTTGGTAAGAAGACTGACCTATTCGAACAGGCGTTCAACGTCAAATTGGTGGAGGGTCTCGCGACACTTCCTGGTGTTGTCTCACGTAAAAAGCAAATCGTACCGGTGCTCACAGCAGCGGCGACGAACTAAGAAACGAGAAAGGCTCGAAGCAGATCAATCTGCTCCGAGCCTTTTTTGCGGTTAAGATGCTTGTTTTTGTCGTCCATACGTTCCGATGCGCCATAATTTCTCGAACGGACCGTATCGATGCGATTTCAGCCACCACATTGAGAAGAACGCTTGGGCAATCAAAATCGCGATACTTAAGAACAATCCTTCCGTCAACGACAGGCGACCGTAGTAGCCGAGGGCGATGACGGGCAGGACGACGACGAGCGTGTGCGTCAAATAGTTCGTCAGCGCCATACGGCCGAGCGCCTGCAGTGGACGGAATGCGCGCCCGTTACGGACGGCGATCGTAAAGAGACAGACGTACGTCGTCGCGAGCAGTTTCCCGGAGACGAGGACAGCCGCAGAGTTCGTCGCCGAATACTCGGCACCACTACCGTAGTGATGCCAAATAATGACTGCGAAGAACGGTAGGGCCGCTATCGTGCAGATGATGGCCGTCCGGGTCAATCCTCGGATACTCCACGTGAGGAGTTTCCGTTCCCGTCCGATATAAAGACCGAACAAGAACAGGCTGAAGATTTCAAAGCCAGCAAACAACGAGTTTTGGAACATATCAATAATTTCATTTTCCAAGCGATAGTCGAACCATGGTCCGAATCCAGAATTGAATGCGGACGGGAATGGGCCTCCGATAGATGTATATCCTAGCGCCGATTCCAGATAGATTGATGAGCCGTAGAACAATACGAAGCTCGTAATCAACAAGCCCCATGCCCACCTTAGAATCGCGCGATTACTCAATCCATAAAACAGTGGGAGCAACAAGCCCCACATCGCATACGTATGTAAGATGTCACCCGACCAGATGGCCAGGTGAACGAGTCCGAATAGGAACAAGATGGCGATGCGCCGGATGTAGCGGCCGACCGAGTCCCCACGCGCATACGAGCGCTCAAGGAAAATCGAGAAGCCGATCCCGAACAAGAGCGAGAAGATCGTGTAAAACTTCGTCTGGACGAACAAATCGAACAGCGTCCGGACGAGTAAATCGCTCCCCGTATAGTCGGCGCCACCGGAAATCCAGTCGCTCCCGAGCATCGTGGGGATATTGACGAGGAAGATGCCACACAGGGCAAACCCTCGAATGATGTCATACAGAACGATGCGTTCGTTTACTTGAATCGGGCCAGCCATACGCCACTTCCTCTACACGGATTAGAATACTTTCGTCGTCCACGATTCACAGTTCCAGACGTCGGTGACGATGTCTTGATAGAACTCCGGTTCGTGGCTGATGAGTAGGATACTGCCTTTATATTCCTTCAACGCGCGCTTCAACTCTTCCTTCGCATCGACGTCCAAGTGGTTCGTCGGCTCATCGAGGAGGAGCAAGTTCGATTCGTTGTTTTGGAGCTTACAGAGACGGACCTTCGCCTTCTCTCCACCACTGAGGACCGCGATTTTACTCTCGATATGCTTCGTCATGAGACCGCATTTCGCGAGCATGGCGCGGACTTGTTGCTGGTTGAGGGACGGGAATTCGCTCCAAATCTCTTCGATACACGTGTTGTTGCTGACGGCCGCTTCTTGTTCGAAGTACCCGATCTCCAAGAACTCACCGCGTTCGACGGTTCCTTCAAGCGGGTTAATCATGCCGAGCAGACTCTTCAACAGCGTCGTTTTCCCGATCCCGTTCGCACCGACGAGGGCGATCTTCTGACCGCGCTCCATTTGGAGGTCGAGCGGGCGTGAGAGCGGCTCGTCATAACCGATGACGAGATTTTTGGCGTCAAAGATGAGACGACCTGACGTGCGTGCCTGCAAGAACCGGAACTCTGGTTTCGGACGTTCCGCACTCAATTCGATGACGTCCATCTTATCGAGTTTCTTCTGGCGTGACATCGCCATGTTCCGTGTCGAGACGCGTGCCTTGTTGCGGGCGACGAAGTCTTTCAAGTCGGCGATTTCCGCCTGCTGGCGTTTATAAGCCGATTCAAGCTGCGAGCGTTTCATCTCGTATACTTCCATGAACTTGTCGTAGTCCCCGACATAGCGTGACAAGTCCTGGTTTTCCATATGGTAGACCAAGTTGATGACGCTGTTTAAGAACGGGATATCGTGCGAAATCAAGATGAAGGCGTTGTCGTAGTTTTGGAGATAACGCTTCAACCACTCGATGTGGGCCTCGTCCAAATAGTTGGTCGGCTCATCGAGGAGAAGGATGTCCGGCTTCTCGAGAAGCAATTTTGCGAGCAATACTTTCGTCCGCTGACCACCTGAGAGGTCCGTGACGTCACGGTCGAGTCCGACATCTAAAATACCGAGACCGCGAGCGACTTCCTCGACTTTTGCGTCGATGATATAGAAGTCGTTTGAATCGAGCATTTCCTGCAGTTCGCCGACTTCAGCGAGCATGTCGTCCATCTGTTCAGGCGTCGCATCGCCCATTTCCATGTAGAGCTCACCGATTCGTGTCTCCGTATCAATCAAGTATTGGAACGCGCTCTTTAATACGTCCCGAATCGTCATCCCACGCTCGAGGACAGCGTGCTGGTCGAGGTAACCGACACGGACGTTTTTCGCCCATTCGATTTTGCCTTCGTCCGGTTGGAGTTTGCGCGTGATGATGTTCATGAACGTTGATTTTCCTTCACCGTTCGCTCCGATGAGGCCGATGTGTTCGCCTTTCAATAGACGGAAAGACACGTCGTTCAAAATGGCGCGGTCACCGAAACCGTGGCTCAAGTTTTGTACTGTTAATATACTCATATTTCTTATTCGTTCCCTTCAAAGTTGACTATCCGATATTGTAGCATGGATTCAAAAAAATTAGTACGCCAGCCCGACTGATTGGCGGACGAAGTGTTGTTCTTCAACGGCGTTCAGCATGAACTGGGCGACATCGGCCCGTGAAATCTGTTTTCCGTTGTCTGGAATGCCGTCGATAGACGTTCGATACACCGAGGTCCGAGGACCGTCCGTCAGTTGCATCGGCCGCACGATCGTGTAGTCGAACGACGAGTTGCGCCATAAATCGACCGCGGCCCGGTGGTCACGGAGCGGTTTCCGAAGCATGAACGTCACGACCGTACCGGCGATGCCCGGAATTTCTTTGTCGATTCCGGCAGAAGCGAGATAGACGACCCGGTTGATGGCGTTTGCTTTCAGCGCCGGGACGAGTGCGTCGGTGACGCGGGCCAGGAAGTCTGGATCGCTCAAGTCGGTTCCGAGACAGCTGATGACGGCGTCATGACCAGCGAGGGCGTCTGTCAAAGCGGCGCTGTCTGTGACGTCGCCTTCGATGATTTCAAGTTGCGGAGTCGGAATCAATTTTTTTTGTTCCCGCACGAAGGCGGTCACATGGTGGCCATGCTCGATGGCTTGGTCGACAAACTGATGACCGGTCCGGCCGGTGGCACCTAAAACGAATAGCTTCATAATGGATGTGGCTCCTCTCGTTTTTCCAGTATCTTTAGTATACAGGAGTTTCAGAAAAATCGAACTTTTAGCCGTCTTTTCAGAAACGGGTTGCAATTTCTACAATATCGTCTAGAATAAGTCCTATCTTATATAAATAAAAGATTCGCACTCGTATATCAGCGGGAATATGGCCCGCAAGTCTCTACCGAACCACCGTAAATGGTTCGACTACGGGTGACGCTTGTCGTGTGCATTCGTTTTGTTTCCACGCGGTTCGTCGTCCCCGGGTTGGGGTGACGAATCGCATTTTTTTATTGGAGGGAAAACAATGAAGCAGTTAGAAGACAAAATCAGAGATGAAGGGCAAGCGTTGTCCGAGCACGTATTGAAAGTCGATGCCTTCTTGAACCATCAAATCGATCCTGTCTTGATGCAGGCGATCGGTCGTGAGTTCGCGGATCGGTTCCGTGACGCGGGAATCGATCGTATCGTCACATTGGAATCGAGCGGAATCGCTCCGGCGATAATGACGGCGCTCGAGATGAACATTCCGTTCGTCTTCGCCCGTAAACGCAAATCACTCACACTTCAAGATGATCTCGTCGAAGCGGACGTTTACTCGTTCACGAAACAAGAGACGAACCGCATCAGTTTGAGCCGTCGCTTCGTCCAACCTGGGGAGCGCGTGCTCGTCATCGACGATTTCCTCGCCAACGGGGAAGCGGCACTCGGTTTGACGCAACTCGTCGAATCGGCCGGTGCGGTCGTCGCCGGTGTCGGGATCGTCATCGAGAAATCATTCCAGCCGGGACGGGACAAGTTGCTCGAGCGAGGCTATCAGGTCGAGTCACTCGCTCGGATCGCCAAGCTTGAAGCAGGTGAGATTTCCTTCATGGAGGTAGTCCGATGAACACGTTCAAGACAGCCAGTCTCGGATTCCAACACTTACTTGCCATGTACACGGGCGCGGCGATCGTCCCGCTCATCGTCGGCGGTGCCATCGGTCTCGGACCGACTGAACTCGCTTACCTCGTCGCAATCGATTTGTTCATGTGCGGTGTAGCCACGCTGTTGCAAGTATGGACGACTCGTTTCACCGGTGTTGGTCTGCCAGTCGTACTTGGTTGTACGTTCACCGCGGTCGGTCCGATGATTGCCATCGGTAGTTCGAGCGGCATCACCGCCATCTATGGGGCACTCATCGCGAGCGGAATCATTGTCATCTTAATTTCAGGCTTTGTCGGGAAACTGGCTCGCTTCTTCCCGCCGGTCGTGCTCGGCTCGGTCGTGACGATTATCGGTCTCTCGCTCATCCCAGTCGCTGTCAATGATATCGGCGGTGGGATGCCAGGTGAGCCTGGCTTCGCTTCGATGCAAAACTTGGCGCTCGGTGGCTTGACCATCGGTTTGATTCTCGTCTTGAACCGAATCGGTACCGTGTTCACGCGCGCGGCCGCTGTCTTGTTTGCGGTCTTGATCGGTACAGGGGTCGCCGCGTTCCTCGGTCTCGTCGACTTCAGCCCGGTCCGTGAGGCCGGTTGGTTCCAAATGGTACAACCGTTCTACTTCGGGATGCCGACGTTTGACGTCTCGGCCATCCTCGTCATGACGCTCGTGGCCATCATCTCGATGATTGAATCGACCGGTGTCTTCTTAGCATTGAGCGATATCACGAAAAAACCGATTGGCTCGAACGAGTTGACGAAAGGGTATCGGGCCGAGGGTGTGGCAACGATTCTCGGAGGGATTTTCAACAGCTTCCCGTACACGACGTTCAGTCAAAACGTCGGTCTCGTCCAATTGTCAGGCGTCAAATCACGTCGCGTCATCTTCTGGACGAGCGGTCTGTTGATTTTGCTCGGCTTCTTGCCGAAAGTCGCGACGTTCACGACATTGATCCCGAAACCGGTTCTCGGCGGGGCGATGCTCGTCATGTTCGGCACGGTCGCCGCGTCAGGGATTCGGATTTTGAGCCAAGTCGATTTTGCGAAAAATGAGAACTTGATTACAATCGCCTTGTCGATCGGTGTCGGGCTTGGCATCACGGCCAACCCGGCCATCGTCGCGAACATGCCTGAGGCGGTCCAATTGTTCACGGACAGCGCCATCGTCGCTGGATCGTTCACTGCTTTGTTGTTGAACGGGTTCTTCCGACTCGTCGACCGGTTCCGTCCGGTCGAGGTCGTTGCCGATAACCGGCAAGTCAGCTAGACTGAAAGGAACTACGGATCTAGGAGGAACAAGCATGGGGAAAACTGCACTTGTCGTTGGCGCCACCGGTTTGATTGGGCGCGAACTCGTCGAGCAGCTGCTCGAACAAGAACGATATGATCAAGTCTGGATTATCGTCCGACGTTCAAAGCGTTGGAGTCATCCAAAACTGCATGAAGTCGTCGGGTTTGAAGGAATGGACGAGGCGTTGCCGCACATTGATGACGTCTACTGCGCACTTGGGACGACGATTGCCGTCGCTGGTTCACGTCAGGCGTTCAAACATGTCGATCTCGACTTGCCGCTCGAAGTGGCACGGGTCGCGAAACGACACGGAGCGACACGTTACGCCGTCGTCTCGGCGCAAGGCGCGTCACTTCGGTCACCGTTCTTCTACAACCGCGTGAAAGGGGAGCTCGAGAATGGGCTCAAAGTGTTCGGTTTCGAGCACTTGATTATCGCCCGTCCGTCGCTCTTGCTCGGAGACCGTGAGGAGTTCCGTCTCGGCGAGAAAGCAGCCGAGGTCGTCAGCCGTCCGCTCCAACCATTATTGCTCGATAAATTACCAGATGCTGCACCGATTCAAGCGCTCCATGTGGCGCGCGCGTTGATTATGGCCGCGGAAGAAGGACAAGGCATCGAAGTATTGACGTCTGGCATGATGCAGAGGATGAGCCAATGAACCCATTAACGAAGAAACGGACCAAAGCCGTCTTGATTGACGGTGTCATTGCCGGATTGCTAAGTTTTGGTGTCGAGCAGCTCGTCCGCAAGAAAGTGAAGAGCGAGTTCGTCCACGTCGTCATCACGCCGACACTCATCGCCTACGCGCTCGAGGCATGTCAGATGCGCCGTGGCGGACAGACGCTCGGGTATAAGCTGATGGGTCTCGAGTTGAAAAATGACGATGGGACACCGGTGACGGCCGAGCAAGCGTTCAAACGGGCGCTTCACCGCGACACAATCTCGATTGTCGCCTACGTCAAAGACCGCCCGCACTTCGAGGCCGAAGACGGTGCCGTCTTGCCGCACGACGCAGCGTTCCATATGCACGTAACCGAAAAAAACTGACCTCTCGAGGTCAGTTTTTTTTAGTCTTTGATGCGGCTGAGAATGGCCGTCGTCAAGGCGACGATTGTTCCGAGGACGAGTCCGTTCGAGAACACGGTCGCCAAGAGCGGCGGCAAATCGTTCATCGCCCCAGGTGGGAGCAACATCGCGCCGGCCCCAATCACAAGTGGAAGACCGACAGTGAGCGAGGCCGTCTTTTGGTTCAATTCGAACGCTGCCTCGTTAATTCCGATGATAATCATCGTCGCGATGAGCGGGGTGACGATGGCGTATCCGACGGCGGCTGGGATGCTCGCGATGAGCGAGACGAACGGACCGATGAGGGCGAGCACCATCATCACAGCATGGGCCACGAGATGGGGTGAGCGATGGACGCTCTCCGTCGAGGATAAGAAACCAGCCGTTCCAGAGATGGCGACCGGTCCGGGTGTCCCAAACATGCCCGCCACCATTTGACTGATCCCACTGACGACACCAGACGCCGGGACGTTGCCTTCGATTTGACGCTTCTCACGCGAGCTGACGATGCGTTCAATCAATTTGATATTGGCAAGGACGTTCGTCATGAGAAGAAGCGTGATGACGAATGCAGTCGGAAGTAAGTTCCAATCCCACACCCACGTTCCGAACGGGAACAGTTCAGGCACGAGGAAAAATGACTCGGAACGGACGATCGGGTTGCCGAGTCCGAGCAAGTTGAACAACCAAAATCCGACGATGAGCGTCATGACGAGTCCATACTGTTTGAACCGGCTCCGCTCGAGCGTGAGCGCGAACAACACGAGACCGGCCGTCGCGACGGCTTGAACGATGTTAATGCCGTCCTCGGTCACACCAAAGCCGCCTTTAATGACGGCACCCGACAGTTGCAGAACGAGCAGAATCATATAGACCCCGAGCACTTGTGGGGTAAACAACGACAGCATCCGTCGCAACAGGCCGGTGACAGTCATGACCACACCGAGCACACCACTTAAGAACAACATGAAACCGAGCGCTTGGAGCGTCTCTTGTCCGCTCCCATAAAGTGCTGGACCGATGGAGGCATAGAGTGTGAACACGCCCCACCAAATCCCGGCTGGTCCTTCTAAGATGGGCAGGCGGTGGCCGAGAAGCGTCTGGATGATGCTGAAGAGTGCGAAGACGAACAGTGAACGTGAGATGAACGTCATCGTCTCGCCTGGCGACAGTTCAAATAAGGCAGCGATCGAGAGCGGTGGTACAATGTTTGTAGCTAAAATAAAAATAAACCACTGAATCGTCGTGGTTACAGAACTTTTGGTCATGGTGTCCCCCTGGTATTTCCCTTTTTTAATACTAGTGTACCGTGACGGGGAAGTGGATGCAAATGGAGGTATATAATGAAGAAAAAACTGAAGTGGATTGGCCTTGGTCTATTAGGAGTCATCTTGGTCGCCATCATCGGCTTCCTCGTGTGGACACAACTGACGTACGGACCGACGGAAGAAGCGCGCGGTTACGTGGCTGAGGCGAGGGAAGTGGACAATCGTCTCGAGTTCGGGCAGACGGACAGCGAGGTTGGTTTCATCCTGTATCCTGGAGCGAAAGTCGAGAAAGAGGCGTACGCTTACTATGGCACCAGACTGGCAGAAGAAGGTGTCTTCGTCGCCATCCCATCGTTGCGCTTAAATCTCGGGATAGCAGATATTGATGCTGCGGAGACGATTATCGCCGCCCATCCAGACATCGAACGTTGGGTCGTCGGCGGTCATTCACTCGGCGGTTCGGCGGCGTCCGGTTTTGCGCTCGAACACGAGGCGCAAGTCGAGGGGGTCATCTTCCTTGCCTCGTATCCGATCAGTACGATGGCGGATAGCAATCTGCGTGTTTTGTCCGTCTCCGGGGAGATTGACGGTCTGGCCACACCGGCTGATATCGAGGCGAGCCGTGACAACGTCCCGGATGACGCCGTCTTCCATCAAATCAAAGACGGCAATCACGCCAACTTCGGGATGTATGGCCCGCAGGACGGAGATAACGATAGCCCGCTCAGCGCCAAAGAGCAACTCGACGAGACGATTGACCAAATTATCGAGTGGCTCTAAAAAATAGCGTGCCCACATCATGGGGCACGCTGTTTTAACGTTGGTCGAGCTGATGACTGACCGCGGTCAATAAGGCGGTCACGAGCGCGACGGCGCCGGCGACGAGGGCGAGCATCATCACGGGTGCGTTGGCATAGACAAGACCACCGAGCGCCGAACCCATCCCGATGCCGACATTACTTGCGACCGGCATGAGCGATGACGCCAGTCCTTTAGCGTCCGGATTGAACTTCTCGGCCAAGTCGATCAAGTAGATTTGCGTCGATGTCGTCAGTAGAATCGCCATGAACGACATGAGCGCGATATTGATTAGACCGAGCGTCACGTTCGACGTCGTCACATACAAGGCCGCCAAGACGAGCGCTTGGATGAGAAAGACGAACCGGAGACGTCCAATCGGATTATGGCTGGCGATTTTCCCGGCCGCCATATTGCTGAAGATGGAGATGAACCCGTAAGCAAACAGGATTGGGCTAATCCAGGCGACCGGGACGCCGAGTACACCTTTCAAAATCGGGACGAGATACGTATAGACGACGTACGTCGCGCCGAAGCCGAACGCCGGGATGAAGAATGCGATTAAAATCCGCAGGTTCGTCAAGAGCCGCAATTGATCGGCAATCGACGTTTTGACGCTCGTTAAATGGCTCGGCACGACACGGTAGACGGCGAGAAATGCGACGACGCCTAAAGCGGTCGTCAACAAGAATGTCGTTTCCCATCCGGCGCGTTGACCGATGAACGTACCGAGCGGGACGCCGAAAACGTTCGCCATCGTGAAACCGCCGAAGATGAATGAGACAGCGATGCCGCGCTTCCCGGTTGGCACCGATTCACTGGCGACGAGCATGGCGAGCGAGATGAGCACGCCGGTCACGACGGCGGTCATCATCCGGAGCACGAGCAATATCCCGTACGTCGGAGCGAGGCTGCTGAACAAGTTAAAGACGATGAACGCAGCGGTGAGTGTAAGCATCAGTTTTCGTTTCGGCAAATGGCTCGTCAGTGACATCGTCAGCGGGGTCCCGATGGCGAAGGTGATCGCGAACGCCGAGACGAGCGTTCCGGCCGTGGCAATCGAAATCGATAAGCCATCGGCGATATCGGGTAAAATCCCGACGATGACAAATTCACTCGTGCCGAGCACGAACGTGAGCAAGGCGAGCGATAAGATAAGCGTCCAGTCGGTCCGACTGAGCGATGGGGTAGTCGTCAAAATAAAATCACTTCTTTCGTTCAAGGTTGTTAGACTTCAGTCGTTTTCAACCATACAGGATTTCCACGCAAAGCAAAACCCTTTTCCCTTCCGTGAGGAAAAGAAAAGGGTGCCATTTACCGCCAAAATGCCGTTGCTTCAACACCGGCATGATCAGAGACGATCGGACCGTTCTCGCCGTCAAAGACGACGGCATGGCGTGAGACGTGGATCGGGGCGTTCGTCAGCATCAAGTCGATGCGAAGCGCCTGCTTGTTCTCGTCCCAGCCGGCAATCTTGCCTTGGACGGTCGCATCGCCTTCACGCTCGGTCGCCAAATGGAACAAATCTTGGAGACCGTGCTCAATCAAGTAGTCGTACCCTTCGCCACGGATGAAGGCGTCGTTATTGAAGTCACCGAGCAGCAAGGCGCGGTCGTCGTCCTCGACGCGGCGCAACAGTTCATCGAGCTGATGGCGCACCGGTTCATCGGCATCATGCCACCAACCGAGGTGACAGGAGTAAATCGCCGTCGGCGCGTCCATGCCGTCCACGACCGCCTTGACGATTTTCCGAGATTTGTAATCGTTCGGGTCGGTCGTCTGGGAGACGAAGAACGATTCGGTCGACACGAACGGAGTGCGCGATAAAATCGCGACGCCCTCCTCGTAGATGTCGTATCCATAATGGGCGAAGTCCCACGTCATGTAGTAATCGACGCCTTGCTCTTTCAAACGCTCGACGAGCACATAGGCGAAGTTGTTCTCTCGAATCAAGCCGTCGATGAGTGGGGCCTCTTTATGTTGATTCACTTCTTGGAGTGCGATGATGTCATATTCCTTGCTCGCAATCCGTTCAACGATCGAGTCGATTTTCTCTTGTTGACGGTCCTCTAACCAGGCGTGACAGTTCAGCGTTAAAATATTCACGATAGTCCTCCTTTAGAAAAAACAGGCCAACTCGTACGAGCTGGCCTGTTGATTATGCACCGATGACGTCTTGAATATCAGACTTCAATACGTCGGCTTTCGGGCCGTAGATTGCTTGGACACCGCGGTCTTTTAAGATGAGACCCATGGCGCCGTTCTTTTTCCATTCGCTCTCTTCTGAGACGAGCGACATGTCTTTGACTGTGACACGGAGACGCGTCATGCAGGCATCGACGTCTTCGATGTTGTCTTCCCCACCGAGTAGAGCGATAATCCCCATCACTTGTTCGTTGCCTGTCACTGTCGATTTCTCTGTCGATTCTTCCATGTAGTTCCCGTTACGGCCAGGCGTCGGAAGGTTCATCTTCTTGATGAAGAAGTTGAACACACCGAAGTTCAAGAAGAAGAAAGCGGCCGAAACGAGGAAGAAGTTAATCAAGTCTTGCAACAGTCCCGCTTTGACAATCATCGGGATGCGTGTGAGCAATTCAATCGCACCGAATGCGTGGACACGAAGGTCGATGACATCCGCCAAAGCGAAAGCGGCACCGGCCAAAAGCGCGTAGACGACGTAAAGGACTGGCGCGACGAACATGAACATGAACTCGATCGGTTCTGTGACACCTGTCAAGAACACGGCGAGACCAGCCGACAAGAACATCGGCTTGTATTGCGCTTTTTTGTCTTCGTCAACGTTGCGGTACATCGCATAAGCAGCACCGATCAATGAAGCGAATGACAAGATGACTTGACCGACTTTAAAGCGGGCCGGTACGACGTCAGCGATCAATGCGTTGTAAGCAGCTGTGTCACCAGCGGCGCGTAAGTTGACGAGATCGGTTACCCAAGCCAACCAAAGTGGGTCTTGACCTGCAACGACCGAACCAGCTGTCGCACCTGTCAAAATCGTGTATGTCCCACCGAGTTCAGTATAGTTCATCGGTACGGTGAGCATATGGTGGAGTCCGAACGGCAAGAGGAGACGTTCGAGCGCACCGTAGATGAACGGGGCGAGTACCGGTGCTGTATCACGCGATGTGGCGATCCATTCGCCAAAACTATTAAGCGCACCTTGAATCGTCGGCCAAATAATCGATAGGGCGAGTGCTGCCACGACTGATCCGAGAATGACGACGAATGGGACAAAACGTTTCCCGTTGAAGAACGAGAGAGCGTTTGGAAGTTTGTTAAAGTTATAGAAACGATTATAGAGTGCACCGCCTAGGAAACCGGCAATGATCCCGACAAACACGCCCATATTAAGGGCTGGTGAACCAAGTACGGATGTGAAATAGTCTGCGACGACAAGGTCAGCTCCGAAGAGAGACTGGACTGTCGCTTCTGGGTCTTGGAGCATTGCACCATTGACGCCGAAGATTGCTCCGGTGACGCGGTTGATCAAAATGAACGCGATCAATGCTGCGAATGCACCGCCAGCCTTATCTTTTGCCCACGATCCCCCGATCGCGACTGCGAATAAGATATGTAGGTTAACGATAATTCCCCAACCTAGATCTTCAATGATGCGAGCCGTCGTGAGCAAGATGCTGACGTCTCCGGCAGACATACCGATCAATTTACCGATCGAGATCATGAGACCTGCAGCTGGCATGACGGCGATGACGACCATTAAGGCCTTACCGAGTTTTTGCCAAAAATCAAACGAGATGAGTTGTTTCATTCTATACGCTTCCTTCCTGTACGGAACTTTTTATCTGTATATGGCGACTATCAATGCAATCGCTTGCATAGATAATTGTAATCGATTGCATAACTTTGTGCAACCGTTTTCCTAATTTTCATGGATTTTCATAACGAGAGGATATTCGACTCGTTTCTCACCTAGCTTGTCAGTCGGAACGAATCTCGCTACAATACTAAAGGTTGAAAGGGGCGAGAACGATGGGATGGAGACAGACAACATCGGCATTATCAAAAGAAGAGCAAGCGGCATTACTCGATGAATTGTTGCAGTCGGGCCTGTTATTAGAAGAGGATCGACTGCTGTACAGCATGTTGATGCCCGACCGCGTCAAGCGTATGCAGGAAGTGCTAGAGTTACGGACGAACCATATCACGATTTTGACGGAAGGGGTCGATGACCCGCACAATCAGTCGGCCGTGCTCCGTTCGGCGGACGCGTTCGGTGTCCAGACGTTGCACGTCGTCGAGGGACGGGCCAAGTTCAAGCCGAACTCGATTATCGCCAAAAGCGCCGATCGCTGGGTCGACGTGGTCGAACATCCTTCGATCGAGGACGCAATCGATCGGTTGAAGGCGGACGGTTACCAAGTGCTCGCGACGGCACTCAGCGAAGAGGCGGTCCCACTTGAGGACATCGATGTGTCAAAACCGACCGTGCTCTTGTTCGGGAACGAACATCACGGCGTATCGGAACGAGCGCTCGCCAAGGCAGACGGCAATTACTTGATTCCGATGCAAGGATACGTCCAAAGTTTGAACATCTCTGTCGCTGCCGCCATCTCGTTGTACGATGTGACGACGCGGGCGCGCCATGTCGTGACGGACGGATATGGACTGAAGGTGGAAGACAAGCAGCGCATCTTAAAAAATTGGATGGTAAAGAGCCTTCCGAAGCGGTCGCTCGGTGTGTATAAGCAAAAAGGTTTGACCGCTTTTGCGCGTGAGACAGGAAAAACGGAGTAAACGGCGAAAGGTACAGGCGTACGAACAACTTGTCCATATACTGAAAGGGGATGGAAAGATGAGTACGACCAGTTCATTTATCGTGAAAGATGTGACGACGAATTTCAAAGACTACGAAGAGGAATTCTTTAACCTGTACCGCACGCTTTACGGGGACATCGATCAACTGCGTTTTAAAGAACGGCTGTATCGTCATGCGAACCCGCTCGTGTTGCTCGCATTCTCAGACGAGCGTCTCGTCGGCTTCAAAATCGGTTACGAGGCCGAGCCGTATCGCTTCTATAGCTGGGCCGGAGGTGTGCACCCCGAGTTTCAAAAGCATGGCATCGGCCGCAAGCTGATGGACACGCAACTCGAGTGGGTGAAAGCGCAAGGGTTCCATTCGATTCGAACGAAAGCCCGTAACACGAACAAAGGGGTCATCATCTTGAACCTGTTGTGCGGCTACGACATCATGGGAGCTTACACAGAGGATAACGAGCCTCGCATCATGATGGAGAAACAATTGAACTGACCGCAAAGCCGTGGCGCATGCCACGGTTTTTTCGTGTAGATGAAACCAAATGGGGACGCATCCGTATTATAGAAAAAAGGGGGAGACATCATGGTCCATACGTTTGCATTCGGGGAAGAAGTATACATCGATTCAACAGGGATGGGGGACTCGTTTTTTAGTGGAGTACCAATCATTTTCCCGATATTCTTTTTCCTGATTATCGGTATTATCGTGTTCGCTGTTATTGGAGGCATCGGTAAGCAAGTGAAGACGAACAGTCTATTGAAAGACATGCAACAGTTCGCGTCAGACTTGGCCGACCATCCGAGTGACGAATCGGCAAGCCGTCTCGCTGACTACTTGCGAGACGTGACGTCGTTCCCGGTCGAGCGGACACAGATGGAGCCGTTCCGGGTCGCGCTCGGCAGCTATCATTTGATTATGGAGTCGTCGCACGTGCACGACGAGACGAAAGAGCGGGTCGACCGCCAATACAAACGGCTCGGCATCTTGGACGGGGAGAAGTTCGCCGACGAGCCGGTCCCGCGACGCCGTTCGAGCTCGCACCATCATGACCACCATAACCATCACATGTAAAAACGCGTCGGAACGTCCCGACGCGTTTTTTGTTACATATAACGACTTGCGTCAAACTCGATTTCGGTCCGATGATTGGCCGCCTCGATGGCGCTGGCGATGCGGTTGGCCCGTTTCTCGACGTCGCGTGCTTTCAACCGATACAGTTCCGGGTCATAGAGCGCATGCTTGATGACGCTCGTCCCTTCCCCGTAACCCGTTTGGAACTCGCGTTTCGGCCGCTCGGCCAAATCTTGATACATCCGAGCCTGAGCTCGTAATTGAACGGCGAACTCCATCGCTTCGACGAGTGGGAGCGGTCCGTCATTCGTCTCGATGACGGTATGCAGGTTCGCCTCACAGACGAGACGATCAAGACGGCGTAAATCGGTCCGGATCGCCTCGAGCTCAACTTCGATATCCTCGAGCGACCGGGACTGGATCGTCGGGAGCGGCTCATCTTTCTCGAGTTCGATGAATGCGACACGTTCGACTTCTTCGAGCAACTTATCAATCTGCTTCAGAAGCAGGTGTTTCAACTTGATGGCATCTGCCAAGTACATAGGGATTCCTCCTTCTGCTTTTTTTAACCGTACCATACTGCGATTCCTAAAAAAAGGAAGGCGTTACTTTTTCGAGGTGAGGCGATATGATGGAAGGAAGAGAGGAGGTCGACCGATGAACAAGTGGAAAACGCAATGGATCATTGCCATCGTCTTGCTCGTCTTCGGTACCGCGACGTTCCTTTATCAGTGGATCGACTTGCGACCGGGTGAGATTCGCGATTATATCGTTCAATTCGGGTGGCTCGCCCCGCTCGTCTATATTTTACTGTTCACCGTTCGCCCGTTGATTTTATTTCCGACGTCGGTCTTGTCCGTCGCCGGTGGATTGGCGTTCGGGACGCTGCCTGGTGTCGTCTATACGGTCATCGGGGCCACGCTCAGCGCGCTCGTCGCTTACTATATCGCGATTCGCTTCGGTGACCGCTTTCTCCACCATTTCGAGACGAGCAACTATGAGAAGGTGCAGCATAAGATTGAAGAGGACGGGTTCTTCTACGTCTTGATTTTACGCTTGATCCCGCTCGTCAACTTTGACTTGGTCAGTTACGCCTCAGGGCTCGCGAAAGTGAGACTCCCGGGTTATGTCTTCGCGACCACGGTCGGTATGATTCCAGGTGCGTTCGCCAACAATTTCCTCGGTAGTAGCCTCGCGAGCGGAGACTTTAAGTTAATCATCCTCGCCCTCGTCGTCTTGGTCGTCCTGACGCTCGTCGCGACGGTGTTCCGGGAACCGATTAAACGACAAGTTAATCGCTATAAAAAGAAGTAGGCGCTCCCGTTGAGCGCCTACTTTTTGGTTAACGGTTGTCGACCGTCTCAGGATACAGGTCGTGATTGAACAAGCGATGTTCAGCCATTCGTTCGTATTTCGTGCCCGGTTTGCCGTAGTTGTAGTACGGATCGATCGAGATGCCGCCGCGTGGCGTGAACTTGCCCCACACTTCGAGATAGCGTGGCTCCATCAACTTGACGAGGTCTTTTCCGATGACGTTGATGCAGTTCTCATGGAAGTCCCCGTGGTTGCGGAAGCTGAACAAATACAGCTTGAGCGATTTTGACTCGACGAGCTTCTCGTCCGGGATATATGAGATATAAATCGTCGCGAAGTCCGGTTGGTTCGTGATCGGGCAGAGCGACGTGAACTCCGGTGCGTTGAACTTCACGAAGTAGTCGTTCTCCGGGTGACGGTTCGGGAACGCCTCGAGGACGTCCGGTGCGTATTCAAAAATGTATGGGACGCTCTTCTGTCCGAGGAGCGACAAGTCTTGTAAGTCTTCTGGTCTCATAAGTATTCTCCTTAGACGCCACGTTCGTTGGCGTACAGTAATGTGTGCAGTTGCGGCAGGACACGGACGCTTTGCCATGACGGGTCGCGGGCGACGTCCTCCCACAGTTCTTTCAAACGACGGAGCTGGGCGTCGGTGATGTCACCGTCCGCACCGGGCTCGGGATTGCCGGCCGATAAGTACATGACGTCCGGGGTGTAGCGCGTCTGTACCGATTTCGCATAGGCGAGGTCGATCTCGTCGAAGACGGCGACTTTGAACGTCATCTGTTCGGGGCGCAGCCGTTCGACGATGGCGTCGAGTTTCTCCCAGTCGGTCGTCATGCCGGAAGATGGTGGTTTCGGGCTGAGCGTCACGTCGTCGATGTCAGCGAGCCAGTCCTGATAGCGGCTGCCTTGCGTCTCGACGGCGAGTTTGACGTCGCGCGCCTTCAGTTTCATCACCAAGTCTTTCATCGCGGCGATGAGGAGCGGATTGCCGCCCGAGATGGTGACATAGTCGTACACGCCGAGCGCGTCGAGCCGTTCGATCACTTCGTCGGCTGTCAGCATGTCGGGTTTCTCCGAGCCGTCCCACGTGAAGGCGGAGTCGCACCACGAACAGCGATAATCGCAACCGGCGGTCCGGACGAACATCGTCTTTTGTCCGATGGCGCGGCCTTCCCCTTGAAACGTCGGGCCGAACACTTCGAGGACAGGGATTTTCATCAGTCCACCAACCATTCGCGGCGGAACTCGGCGTACGATGTCGGCGTCTCGTACAGTTTGACGAATTCGACGCGGACGTCGCGCTCGTCAGGCAAGTGTTTGGCGAGCTGCTCGAAAATCCAGTAGCACATGTTTTCGGCAGTCGTATTCATATAAGGTAACGACTCATTCAAATAACGATGGTCGAGGTATGGTTCGAGTTCTTCTTTAAAGATGGCTTTTAAATCGCCAAAATCGAGCGTCATGCCGCGGTTATCGAGAAAACCGCTGATGCCCATTTGCAATTTATACGTATGTCCGTGCAGCGCTCGGCATTTACCGTCGTAATCGAACAAATGATGCGCGGCGTCGAACGTCACTTCTTTGACAATTTGGACGCGGTGCGGACAATAGATGAGCGAGCCGTCTTGTTTGGCTTCGACACTCGTCGGGGCGAGGAATGGGGCGTTCTTCATACGCGCACCTCCTCATAAGCGGCGAGGCCGTTTTGACGGAGCACGCACGCCGGACATTCGCCACAACCTGATCCGAGGATGCCGTTATAGCACGTGAGCGTCCGTTCTTTGACGTAATCGAACGCACCGAGTCGGTCCGCGAGTTCCCACGTCTGCTTTTTGTCGAGCCACATGAGCGGTGTGTCGATGACGAACGGATAGTCCATCGCCAAGTTGAGCGTCACGTTCAAGGATTTGACGAACTGGTCCCGGCAATCCGGATAACCTGAGAAGTCGGTCTCACATACGCCGGTGACGATGTGATGCATACCGAGCTGTTTGGCCATGACGGCCGCAAAGGATAAGAATAAGTGATTGCGTCCATCGACGAACGTGTTTGGGACGTCCGCATTGTCGATGTCGAGATTGTGTCTCGTCAACGCGTTAGAGGTGAGTTGTCCGAGTAAGGACAAGTCGAGGATGTGGTGCGGGACATCGAGTTCGGCCGCAATCTCTTTTGCGACCTCGATTTCCGCGTCATGGCGTTGCCCGTAGGCGAACGTCACCGCTTCCACATGAGAGAATTGTTGTTTTGCCCAAAATAGGCAGGTGGTTGAATCTTGACCGCCGCTAAAGACGACCAATGCTTTTTCGTGTTGCAACGTGCACACTTCCTTTTTCGCTAGTTTTGATGTCGGAGGAGGTTACGAACTCCGGAGGTCACCCTCGAGCGTTTACTTTACCATAAAAAGACGTTTGACAGGGAAAAGAGAAGCAGGTATAGTAAAGAACATCACTGAAACACTTTCGCGCATAAAAGCGTTTAAGCGGTTAGGTAGAAAATAATGGACTGAAAGGAGGGGACGTCGCTGCAGATGAAAGGAAAAGAGGCTGTATTCGTCGTGCTGATGAGCGGTATTTCCCTGCTCGCACTGATGTTTTTGGCCAAAGCGACGCCACACATGGCGATCTTTGGCACAATGGTATTAATAGGGGGTTACGCGTATTATCGCACGCGTGATTTTAAACGAATCGAAGCCGCGATGATCAGCGGGATCCGTGAAGCCATCATGCCGGTCTTGATTTTACTGTTGATCGGGATGTTGATTGGTGTATGGCAGATGTCTGGTACGGTGGCGACGATCCTCTCCATCGGTTTAGATACAATCTCAGCGCAATGGTTCTTGCCGAGCGTCTTGTTCATCACAATGATTGTCTCGTCGTTCACGGGCAGTGCCTTTACGACGGTCGGTACGGTCGGGGTCGCCTTGTTCGGTATCGGGATGGCGCTCGGGATTTCTCCGGCGCTTGCCGCAGGGGCAATCGTCTCAGGTGCATTATTCGGCGACAAAATGAGCCCATTGTCAGATACGACGAACTTCGCGCCGGCCGTGGCCGGTGTCAAACTGTTCGACCATATCCGTTTCATGATGGGGACGACCGTCCCGGCTTTCCTCATCACCCTTGTTTTGTTCACAATCCTCGGTCGGAGCGGGCAAGCGGCGGATACGACCCAAATCGCTGAGGCACAGGCGGCTCTCGCCGGGCGGTTCAACTTATCATGGCTGACTTTGCTCGCGCCGATCCTTGTTGCCGTTCTCGCCTTCCGCCGGATGCCGGTCTTGCCGACGATGCTCGTCGGCATGTTCGCCGGTGTGTTGACGGCTGGATTTGTCCAAGGCAACTGGAACGTCACGAACTGGTTCGGCGTCATGCAGGCCGGCTTCAAATCGGGCGTCGAGAATGAGACGATTGCGGCCGTACTTGACCGTGGCGGTCTCGAATCGATGCTCTGGTCGGTCAGCCTCGTCTTGATCGCACTTGCGTTCGGTGGATTGCTCCGTGAACTTGGTGTGTTCCAAGCGATCGTCGACGCATTGCTCGAACGGTTGAAGTCACCAGGCAGCTCGGTCTTGTCGGTCGTCCTCAGCTCGATTGGTGTCAACTTGCTCGCGGGTGAGCAGTACTTGTCGATCTTGCTTCCAGGTCAGGCGTTCAAGCAAGGGTTCATCGATCGCGGCATCGATCCCCGTTACTTGTCACGTGCTCTTGAAGACGGCGGGACGGTGATCAACCCGCTCATCCCATGGGGCGTGTCGGGTGCATTCTTCGCGGCCACGCTCGGGGTACCGGTACTTGAATACGCACCGTTCGCCTTCTTCCTCTGGCTCAGCCCGATCTTCTCGATCATTCTCGGATACGTGAAATTGGGAAAGCAACGTGAGGCGATGCGGATCGCATCATAATTTAACAGATGTCCTGAATCGTTCAGGGCATCTTTTTTGTATCTTCCCGTCTTCATTTGAGAAAATGAGACCGAGGAGGGATGACGATGAAACGACTCGATCCATCATTTTATGAGCAACCGACGCTCGAATTGGCCCGTTCGTTACTTGGTCACTATCTCGTCCATGATCATCTCGACGGTCAAATCGTCGGAAAGATCGTCGAGACGGAAGCTTATCTCGGTGCCATCGACCGGGCGGCCCACAGTTTCGGCGGCAGACGGACGAATCGGACCGAGGTGATGTTCGGGTTACCTGGACACGTCTATACTTATCAGATGCATACACACACGCTGCTCAATGTCGTGAGCGGTCCGGTCGGCACGCCGGAAGCCGTCCTCATTCGGGCCATCGAGCCGATTGAAGGACAGGGCATCATTGAGGCGAATCGTCCCGGCATCAAGCGATTCGACCAGACGAATGGACCTGGAAAGCTGACGAAAGCGCTTGGCATCACGATGGACCTATACGGACATTCGCTCCAACATGAGCCGCTTTATATCGTTGAAGGGAGTGCCATCCCGGAAATCGAGGCCGGTCCACGCGTAGGGATCCCGAATACGGGCGAAGCACGCGATTACCCGTACCGCTTCTTCGAACGAGCTAATCCGTACGTCTCGAAGTTTCGTTGAATGTTTATGGGCCGGTTAGGTGTGGAACACTCCTTATGTGAATAAAAATAATGAGGGAGTGTTTTCAATATGGCAAAAGTAGCAACGCTAATCACAGATATGTTTGAAGACGTAGAGTTCACGGGTCCACGCGACGCATTGGTGGAAGCGGGGCACGAAGTTGTCACGATTGAAAAGAAAGTCGGTAACACGGTTGAAGGCAAACAAGGTGAGTCGAAAGTCACGATCGACAAAGCGATCGATGACGTGTCGCCGGAAGACTTCGACGCGTTGCTGTTACCAGGTGGGTTCTCACCCGACTTGTTACGTGAAGACGAGCGATTCGTTCAATTCGCGAAAGCGTTCATGGACGCGAAGAAACCTGTGTTCGCTATCTGTCACGGCCCACAACTGTTGATTACGGCGAAGACGCTCGAAGGCCGCGATGCAACCGGTTATAAGTCGATTAAAGTCGACATGGAGTATGCCGGTGCGAAGTATGCGGACAAAGAAGTCGTCGTCTGCCAAGAACAGCTGGTGACAAGCCGTCAACCGGACGACATCCCGGCGTTCAATCGCGAAATCCTTAATCTGCTCAAATAATCGTCTGGCCACGGAATTTTCCGTGGCTTTTTTTGTGCAATCGGGAATAGGTGAATAAGGAGGAGATTTAGATGAAACGAGCACGTTCACCTAGCTAAGTCGGTCGAAACGTTACGTTGCTTGGATGGATGCGTTGGTTCGAGGCACTCGTCCCGGCCTACACGATTGAGCGTCTGTTTTGGGAGTCGCGGACGATCACGATGCAAGAAGTCGTCTATCTCGAAATGCTCTATGCCGTCCTCGTCGTCATCCTCGAAGTGCCGACCGGGGTGTTAGCCGATCGCTTGGAACGCCGACGTCTGTTGCAAATCGGGACTGCACTCGAGTGGGGTTCCTTTGTCGTGTTACTTGTGTCCTTTTCGTTCGGCGGTTTCGCCTTAGCCATCGCCTTGTCAGGCATTGGGGCGGCGCTCCGGAGCGGGGCGGAGAATGCACTGCTCTATGAGACGCTTGAACAGGATGGGAAGACGGAGGCGTTCGAGCGCTGGGTCGGCCGGTTGAATGTCATCGGAATCGTTGCAGCCGTTCTCGCGGCGATCAGCGGCGCCTTGCTGGCCACACGCTTCCCGTTTGAACTGAACTATGTGCTGTCGACTGTCAGTTTGTTTATCGCGACAGCATGTGGCCTTGGCCTTGTCGAGCCGAGACGAGTCGTGACAGAGGAACGAATGACATGGGCGGACATCGGGGCAGGTTTTCGCTTCGTGTGGCACGACCACCAGCTACTTGCCTTGTCGTCGGTGTTCATCGTGACAATCGGTGCGTTCAACTTCATCGATGAGTTTTGGCAGTTGTACGCCCGTGACGTCGAAGTTCCCATCTATTGGTTCGGAATGATTTCGACTGTCCTGTTGCTCATTCAAATACCAGGGCAACTGCTCGCCCCGGTCCTGTTACACATCACGACGGTCGATCGTTGGTTGCACGGAATCGGTTGGGGCATCGGTCTCGGTTTTGTCATTCTCGGCTTTTTCCCAGGACAAGTCGGACTCGTCTGGATGGCAGGCATGGCGTTTCTTATCGGCATCGTCGAACCGCTCTATCTCGGGGCATTGCATCACCGTGTCCCGTCTGTCATCCGGGCGACGACCGAGTCATCCGTCTCGATGTTGCTGCACGTTAGTATCATCCTCATCGGACTAGTGTTTGTGGTCGGGGCCGGTATGACGCTCTTCACTGCCTTTTTATGGATTGGGATCATCGTTTGTATGCATCAATTGCTCATCATATTCGTTATTTGGAAAAAGGGTGCTTAAGCGAGCATCCTTTTTTTTTACGCCTCAAGACCTAGGGCGGGTGAGAATAAATTTGTGTATGATAAGAAACAATACTGGAGTAGGAGATAAACAATGGAATGGTATGAGTTACTGATTGGCTTTTTGTTAGGCGTCGTCGAAGGACTGACAGAGTTTGCTCCGGTATCGTCAACGGGACATATGATTCTCGTGGACGACCTGTGGCTCAACTCGAGTAGCTTCCTCGGTCAAGAGGTGGCGAACACATTTAAGATCGTAATTCAGCTCGGTTCGATTTTAGCGGTTATCGTCGTATTTCGAAATCGGTTCAAGGAGTTGTTGAATCCGAAGGAGTTGCTCGCGATTCGCAGCAGCGGGCCGACAAAGAAACTGAACTTGCTACATATCTTCATCGGTCTGCTCCCAGCAGGCGTGCTCGGGCTATTGTTTGAAGACTATATCGATGAGAACTTGTTCTCGATCAAGACCGTCTTAATCGGACTCGTCATCGGAGCATTCTTCATGATTGCCGCGGATTTGTCAGGTGTGAAGCGTCAAACGACAGCAACGCTCGATGAGATTTCGTATAAACAAGCGCTCGGTGTCGGCTTGATTCAATGTTTCTCGCTCTGGCCAGGTTTTTCACGCTCAGGGTCGACCATCTCGGGCGGTGTCCTCTTAGGGATGAGTCACCGGGCCGCGGCGGACTTCACGTTCATCATGGCCGTACCGATTATGTTCGGTGCTAGTGCGCTCTCGCTCTACAGCAAATGGGAGTACTTCACGATGGCGACCCTCCCGGTCTTCGTCGTCGGATTCATTAGCGCGTTCTTATTCGCGCTGTTGTCGATCAAGTTCTTCTTGAAGCTGATCAATAAAGTCAAATTGACGCCGTTCGCCATATATCGCATCGCGTTGGCGGCTGTCATTTACTTCTTGTACTTCTAAGAAAAAAAGCGCATGTCAGCACATGCGCTTTGAAACCAATGATCCATCAAGTTCGTATAACCAAGTAGAGGTGAGAACATGGAACATATCGTTGTCGTATTGGGAACGTTGATCGGCCTCGGGGCTGTCGGTGCACTCTTGTACATGACACGTCTCGCTTACGAATCATGAGAACGGATAGTGATAGAAGCGCTCACGTTGGAGTAACTCCATGACGTGGGCGTTTTCTGCGTTGTCGATGGCCCGCAGCAATCCTTCCGTCTGAGAGCGGTGGGCGAGCAACGCCTCGCGTTTCGCGGCACTCTCGTCGCCGACTTCGATGAGGACGTGCGGTTTTCCGAGTTCCGCTTCGGTGCGATGGTCAAAGGCGACGCCTAAAAACTCTGGACGACTCACTTCATCCATCTCTTGGAGCGCTCGAACGACCGCTCGTGCTGTCGCCTCATGGTCGGGATGGACGGCGTAGCCCGGGTAGAAGGAAATGACGCGGGCCGGTTTCACTTCTTCGATTAACGCGCTGAACCGTCCAGCGAGTTCCGCTTCGTCTTCGAACTCGACGGTCTTATCACGGAGTCCCCACATGCGGAGGTCGTCGATGCCCATGACGGCACATGCTTCCTCGAGCTCATGTTTACGAATTTTCGGCAACTCTTCACGCGTCGTGAAAATCGGCGAGCCCATGTTGCGGCCCATCTCACCGAGTGTCAGACAGACGTACGTGACCGGGAAGCCGTTCTTATGGTGTTGGATAATCGTCCCGGCCGAGCTGAACGCTTCATCATCGGGATGCGGAAAAATAACGAGTAATGGTCCATTCATTGGCTTTCCACCTCCGAGGCTCCTTGCGGGAGCGGTTTGATATCTAAGTGTAAGGCACAGGCGAGACGTCCGAGACGGTCATGCCCGGCGAGCAGGAGCTGGTCCCCATGCTGTTCGTAATCGGTCAATCCTTCGACGTAAAGCCAACCGTGATCGAGCTTCAAGCCGACCCGATATGGACCGTTGCCTTTGATTTGGCCGATGCTGTATTCGATGACGACGTTCCGGATGAACATACCGGCGTTATGAAAGTCAGGGTCGTTATGCGTCGCATACGCCCCGTTCGTCGTCTCGACGTGGACATAGAGCGGCATGGATACATGCGCGTCCAAGTATGTCTGGATAGTTGTAGGTTGAATCGATTTCACGCGGTTCCCTCCAATGGAAACGATGACCCGAGACATACGTCCCGGGTCACCCGTTAAGATTGTGTTGCTAGTTTTTTACGGTAACCGGTATGATTCGTCGGGCCAACGTATTGGTTGAGGCGGAACGAGTGACGGACCGCTTCAGTGATAAACTCTTTTCCGATTTGGATAGCCTCGTCGACCGAGTGACCGTTCGCGAGTGAGGCCGCGATCGCTGACGAGAACGTGCAGCCGCCGCCATGTGTGAAGGCAGGCTCGATTTTCTCGCTCTCAAGGAGACGATACTCGTTACCGTCGTAAAGCACGTCGAATGCTGTATCAAACCCGAGCTTGCCGCCGACTTTGACGATGACAATCTCAGCGCCGAGCTCATGGATCAAACGAGCAGCTTCTTTGATTTCATCCATCGTCGAAGGTGTTTTATCGAGACCTGCGAGCATGCGCGCCTCGAACAAGTTCGGTGTGATGATTTTAGCGACCGGTACGAGGTGCTTGCGCATCGCGACCGCGACGTCCGGGTTGAGAATCTCGTCTGCACCTTTACAAGCCATGACCGGGTCAACGACCGCGTTCTGGATGCCGTATTCTTTAATCTTACGAGCGGCGAGTTCGATGATCTCTGGCGTCGGGAGCATGCCTGTCTTGACGGCATCGACACCGATTCCGGCGAGGACCGTATCGATTTGTTTCTCAATCAACGTCGTGTCGATCGGGAATACTTCGTGGTGCCACGCGTTATGAGGGTCTTGAGCCACGATGACCGTGAGTGCGGTCATCCCGTAAACACCGAGCTCTTCCATCGTCTTCAAATCAGCCTGGATGCCTGCACCGCCGCTCGTATCCGAGCCAGCGATCGTTAACGTTTTTTTCATTGTCATAGTCGTTCAATCCCCTTTGTCTGTTTGGATAGTTTCACTATAACGACTTTTTGACGCTACGACAAATTCCGAGGTCGCATTCAAGCCGGAATAAGTTTCGAAAATTGATGGCAGGATTTCAATCATATTTGGGGAATAGTAATGAATAGGGTGTAGACCACTTTCAATTGGCTAGGAGGAAAACCGCATGTTAGTGCATAGCTTATGCATTCCGAAGAAAGATGTCGTCACAATCAGTGAAAAGGCGACATTACGCGAGGCGCTCGACACGCTCGAAAAGACAGGCTACCGCTGTGTCCCTGTGCTCGATGAGACGGGAACGTTTTTCCGCGGTAATATCTATAAAATGCATATTTATCGCCACGGGATGAGTGGGGCGAGCCTAGACGACAACGTCATGGAGCTCATCAAGAACACGCAAAAGTACGTCCATGAATCGGACGGTTTCTTCAAAGTGTTCTTCTCGATCAAAGAATTACCGTATATCGCGGTCTTGAAAGATGAGAGCAACGAATTCTACGGGATTTTGCCGCACGGGAAGATGCTCGGCATGCTCGAAGAGGCATGGAGTCGTGACACGGGGAGTTATGTCGTCACAATCGCACTCAGTGAGCAAGCGGGGGCGCTTGAGAAAATCACGAAAATCATCAGCAAATACTCATCGATTGCCAGTCTCATGACGCTCGATGCCAAGAGTAAAGTCTTGCGCCGGGTATTAATCACGTTGCCGCCTGATTGCGACGAGCCGAAGAAAGACAAAATCGTCGCTAAACTCGAACAAAAAGGGTTCCGCGTCGTCGAAGTCGAGAATTTAAATAACTGACGAAAGGCCTTCCTCGATGCGAGGAAGGCCTTATTCAGTCCAATCGTTTTTCCATCCGGATATCTGGCCAAAATCGACCGTTCCAATAAGTGAACGCCTCGATGCGGGCAATTTCCGTGTAGCCGACCTTTCGATAAAGGTGATGAGCCGCTTCATTGAATCCAAACACACCGAGCTCGATGCGAGGCACATTTTGTGCACGCAATCGTTCTTCTAACAGGGTCAGGGCCGTTGTGCCGACACCTCTCCCGCGACCGGTCGGCTCTCCAATCACGAGTCCGAGCCAGGCGCTTCCGCGTTCGTTGTCGTACAGATGCGGGGCATCATAGATGATATTCACCTCACCGACAAGCACGTCATCTGCGTAGATGAGGAAGATGTCATGGGTCCGGAGGCGGTCCGTCAAGTCCTCGACCGTCATGTGATGTTCGGCGGCGAGTTCTTCCTCCGAGCGGACGGGACGAATCAAATGGACGATGGCGGGGTCGTTATTCCAGCGATTGAATGTCGCGACGATGGCGTCGGACGCTTCCTGCAATGGGACGAGCGAGATGGGCATCGAATCTCCTCCTTTCAGGTAGACGCATTCGCCCTCGAACTGAAAAAGTCCGCGTTTTATTGAGTCGGCTTCAAGACGTTGAGATGGCTTGGCAGCACCTCGAACGTGAGCGGCAGCTGCCCGCCCGTGTCGCCGTCAGCATTGACCGGAAGCGATTCTGGTGAGTCGACATGCACGCGTTTCGTCGTGAACGACGTGACGCTGTCCGTTTCTTTCAACTTGCCGGTGAAGAGGGCCGGTGCGAGTTGGACCGCGTCTTTGAAGCCGAGGTTTTCAAATAAGTAGACATGAAGCAAGCCATCGTTCAACTCAGCGTCCGGTTCAAAGTTCTCAAACCCGCCGACCGAGTTCGTGAGGGCGATGACGACCAAATAGGCGTCTCCGTCGAACGTGTGCTCATCGGCTTGGACCGACAGCGCATACGGACTATGTTCGCGGAACGCTTTGATGCCTTCAATCAAGTAGGCGAACGGGCCCCATTTCGTTTTCTCCTCGACACTGACCTCGTCGACGGCCTCGGCGATGAGCCCGATCGCGATGACATTCATGAAATAGCCGTTCTCGTATTTACCGATATCCATCGGTGTCGGTTGCGCCGTCTTGAGCGCCTCGATGGCATCTGCGGGATCGCTCGGGACACCGAGCGCGCGGGCGAGGTCGTTGACGGTACCGAGCGGGATGATGCCGAAATCAGGACGATGGTCGGCTTCGGCGAGACCGGTGACGGCCTCGTTCAGTGTCCCGTCACCGCCCATCGCGATGACGGCTTTATATTGTTTCGAGGCCGCTTCTTTCGCGAAACGGGTGGCATCGTCAGCCTTCTCCGTGAAGCGGACATCGACGTTGCCGTAACGCTCGCGTAACACGTCCTCCGCAGCCGCGGCGTGTTCTTTCCCTAACTCTTTCCCAGATGACGGGTTGACGATTAACATGACTGTATCCATCAAAGCACATTCCCCTTTTCACATTCAGATATTGTCATGTATTCCCGTCCGTGCGTCGGTCTAGTCATAAAAAAACAACACAGACGTGTTGTTCAGTAATGGCGGAACGCCGACATATCAAGGTGGCTCGCATCCGATTCGTCGACGGCGAGTTCAATCTTCAAATGTTCATGGAACGGTGAGTCGAACGCACCCATGCAAGCGACCGGTTCATGGTCAGGGACGGGAGACTTGCGTTTTGTTTTGACGAACAAATAGTCCTCGCGTGACAACGTCAATAAGAAACGTTCGACCGCATGGGGTTCCCGTGTGACGTTCGGCCATGGCAAGTGGTTGAACAGTAAAAAGACCGCGCCTTCTTTTTCGAGCGCATAGTCTGGGGCAATCCCTTCCCGGTTCAACAACTCGATGACCGTTCCCAAATAAGCTTCTTTAATCGTCAATGAAATTTCATAATACTCGCGCATACCGTCCATCCTTTCTAAAAATCGCAATAATTCCATTCTATACGTTTCCGACAGGAGCGACAATGAAGAAGTTTCTTGACGAAGCGTTTTTCCGACCGTATACTGCTCATGTCCTGCTATACTAAAAGTAAATGATGAACGAATTGAGGTGAAACCGACATGATTGAATCACTCGAATTGAAGGCATGGATCGTCTTGGCACGAGCGATGGACGCGATCAGTGACCGTGTGAAGGACGATTTACGACGCCACCAATTGAATTCAACAGAGTTCGGTGTTTTATCGGTCTTGTATAAACGAGGGGATACCCCGCTCCAGCAAATCGGGGACCAAATTTTGATTACGAGCGGCAGTGTCACATACGTGATCGATAAGCTTGAAAAACGTGGCTTAATCGAGCGTGTGGCTTGCCCGTCTGACCGGCGCGTCACATACGCCTCGTTGACAGAAGAAGGCAAGCGCTTGATGGACGTCGTCTATCCAGAGCATATCGAGATTTTTAAAGACATCTATGGTCCACTTAGCGACCAAGAGACGGAACAGTTAATCGATTTATTGAAGCGAGTCGGTTATAACGCGGCAGGCAAATGACGCCTGCCTGTTTTTTATCATTTATCTTGAAGTTAAACTAATTGACTGTGAGATATACAGATGATATAGTCCTAACTGTTGTTACAAAAATAGAGATTACGCTTATGGAGGAAACCATTTATGAAAAAGGTATTATACGTATCGGCTAACCCGAAACCAACTGAATTGTCATACAGCAAACAAGTCGCAGAAACGTTCATGACGACACTCACGAACGAGAACCCGGCACTTGAAGTCGAAGCGATTGAACTTTACGATGTCGATGTTCAAGAAATCGACGGCGACGTCCTCAGCGCATGGGGCAAATTCGCTTCAGGCGAAGCACTCACTGATGTCGAAGCGGCTAAAGTCGCAACAATGAACGGTATGCTCGAGAAGTTCATGGAAGCTGACATGTATGTGTTCGCGACGCCAATGTGGAACTTCTTCTTCCCAGCACGCATGAAGATGTTCCTCGACAGCGTCTTGACGGCTGGTAAAACATTCCGTTACACAGAGCAAGGTCCAGTCGGTCTTCTCGAGAACAAACAAGCAATCCACATCCAAGGCACTGGTGGTATCTACACGGGTACGGACCTCAACTTCGCAGACGCATACCTTCGTCAAGCACTCGCATTCGTAGGCGTGACAGAAGTGACGACACTTCCAGTTGAAGGCATGAACCAATACCCAGACAAAATCGAAGAAATCGTTGCTGACGCAAAAGCGAAAGCCGAAGCACTTGCGAAAGAAGTCGCAGGCGCAGTCACAGTATAAAGATCAAGGGCGAGTCCAATCGGGCTCGTCTTTTTGTGTGCCATCGATTCTGGTATGATAAGACGGAAAGGGGAGAAACACATGGGAGAACAGTTATCAAATCGCCTGCTTGGGGATTGGAGCGACATCATCGCATCCGAGATGGCCGAGCCTTATTTTACTAACTTGAAAGCGTTCGTCGATGAAGCGTACGAGACATCGACCGTCTATCCGGAGCGAGAAGATATTTGGAACGCGTTCGTCTATACGAAGTTCAAGGACGTCAAATGTGTCATCCTCGGGCAAGATCCCTATCACGGACCGAACCAAGCGCATGGACTCAGTTTCTCGGTCCAAGACGGCGTCCGCCTTCCACCGTCACTCCGTAATATCTTTAAAGAATTGCAGGATGATATCGGCTGTAAGGTCCCGACTAGCGGCAATTTGGAGAAATGGGCCCGACAAGGCGTGCTATTGCTCAACACCGCGCTCACGGTCGAAGCAGGCAAGGCCGGGTCTCACCGCGGGAAGGGCTGGGAACAGTTCACTGATTCCATCATCGAGCGACTCGGAGAGCGGGAAGAGCCGCTCGTGTTCATCCTATGGGGGAACGACGCGAAGAAGAAACAGAAATGGATTGGCCCGCAACATGCCGTCTTGACATCGGTCCATCCGAGCCCGCTCTCGTCCCATCGCGGCTTTTTCGGATCGAAGCCGTTCTCGCAAGTGAACGCGAAGTTGAGTGAGTGGGGACAACCTGAAATTGATTGGTGTTTGTGACAGTCTGCACATGCGGACTGTTTTTTTGTTGACGACATTCAAACGGTCTGTTATCGTTACTACCAACAAGATACTTTAGCGATTAAAAGCGCATGTGCATAGAAGCATAACTGTATAACAGTATAAAAGCGATGACCGAACCGAAGTAGAGACATCTTCCCTGGCCCAGAGAGCGTGTGGTGCTGTGAACACGCCCATAGGATGAATCGAATTACAGTTCGCGAGCTCTCACGTGTTGAGCGGTCCCCCGTTATCGGAGTAGAGTGACTAGACGTCCGTCTAGTAATCAGGGTGGTACCGCGGCATCGTCGTCCCTATCGAGTGAATCGATAGGGATTTTTTTACGTTCAGTCAATCAAAGGAGGAAATATCATGCTCACACAAATCATTCCACGCCATTTGGCCCCACATATTTCGCCACAGTTCTACGACGAGTACACGCCGACCGATCATGCAGTCTGGCGCTTCGTCTTACGACTGAACTTGCACACGCTTGAAGGGAAGGCCCACCCGTTCTACATCGAAGGGTTGAAAAAGACGGGCATGGGGCCAGAGCGTCTCCCTGACGTTGAAAAGATGACCGAAGAGATGCGAGCGGCCGGTTGGTCGACGGTCGCGGTCGATGGACTCATCCCAGGCGTCGCTTTCTTTGATTTCCAAGGCAACGGGATGTTGCCGGTCGCGACCGATATTCGTAAAGTCGAGAATATTTTGTACAGTCCGGCACCAGATATCATCCACGAGGCGGCCGGCCATGCGCCGATGTTAATGGATCCTGAATTTTCACAGATTGTGAAGCGGTTCGGTCAGCTCGGGGCGAGGGCATTCATGAATCGAGAAGAACATGCCTCGTTCGCAGCACTGAAACGATTGACCGTCGTGAAGGAGAATGCGAACTCGACGGACGAGGAGATCGCGGCAGCCGAAGCGGCGGTTCATGCGGCCAAAGCCCAAGTAACCGGCTTCTCTGAAGCGCAACAAGTCGCACGCATTTTTTGGTGGACGGTCGAGTTCGGTCTCATCGGTGAGGTGGACAACCCGCTCATCTACGGGGCGGGACTGTTATCATCGGTCGGGGAGAGCCGTCATTGTTTGACTGACGCCGTCACGAAACATCCGTTCAATTTAGAGCACGCACTCGAAACGAAACAGGACGTGACGAATATGCAACGCGAGTTGTTCGTCATCCCGGACTTTGAAGCGTTGAAGGACGCGCTAGACGAACTCGAGTCACGGATGGCGGTCAACCAAGGTGGAATCGCCTCGCTCGAGAAAGCACTCGCGTCGGGCAGTCAATCGACTGTCCGGCTTGAAGACGGGACGGACCGTGTCGGTGTGATTCGTCACGTGACACGCTCCGGAGCCCATGCGCTCGTCCAGTGGGACGACTGTGTGAACGTCAATCACGGTCAATTGACGAACTTACAGAACCACGGCGTACTCGTTCTCGACGGACCGCTTCAAGACGTATTGGCGACGGCAGGGATTCGACTGGACGGACGCCTCGTCAGCGAGACGACGGAAGCGTTACAGTTCGAAGACGTCGTCGTCACCATCGAAGGACGACAGATTAAACTGGAGACACTCGAAGTGAGACAAGACACGCTCCCATCGATCTTCCCAGGCACCGAGATTGAAGAACTCGTCATCTTGGAGAAGCCGGTCCGCATCGAACGTGACGCCCGTGTTTGGACGAACGATGATCCGATGTTCAATCGAATTCGCAATATGCGGGAGCAAGGCGAGTCGATTGATGAGCTCGTGCCGACGATTCTTGCCGATCATCCCGATGCTTGGTTGCTCCACATCGAATGTTTGGAGCTCGTCGAGTCCGATGCGCTTCGACAGGCGTTGACGGAACGGTTGCACGCGTTACGTGAGACGTCACCGTCGCGGCATGAGTTGATTGGCCGCGCGCTCGCATTGCTCAACTGACAAAAATAATCCCCGCCCAATGATGGGCGGGGATTATTTGTTAACGCGTCGTTTCACGCAAGAACGTGATTAAACGGCGATACGTGGCACTGGCGGCTGGCTTATCCATTTCAAAATGGTAGTCGTGGCCGAGTGTGTGCTCGTTTCGGTCATAAAAGACGCTCGTGACGTCCGCACGACCTGAGAGGATCGTCGCAAATTCTTTCGCTTGCGTTTCGAACGAACCGGTGTTGCCATCGGTGATAAACGTCGGAACGAATGTGGCCGGGATATTCACGAGCGGCGACGCTTCCGCGACGACCGGCAAGTCTTCCCAATTGTATGTTCCGAAGTAAGCCCAACCAATCCGTTTGAACAAGAAGCGGGTGACCGTCTTCGATGACTCGACGATGCTCCGTTTCAAATCGTACGGACCCGACATGAGAACCGTGCCGAGAATCGACGATTTCGGGACGATTTGCTTCACTTCGGCAGACGGTGCGTAGCCATCGTTCAATTGGATTCCGACGAATTGGGCCACAAGTTGGGCCCCGTTCGAATCGCCCGCAAAGAAGACGCGGTCGAGATCGAGCCGAAAGCGGTCATTGTTTTCAGCGATATACGTGTATGCCTCTTCAAGTTGTTGGAGCGGGACGGGGTACGTGACGTCTGGAGCGAGCGCATAATTGACGCTGACGACGTTGTAGCCGTTGCTTGCGATCGACGTCGCATACTTGAAGACGTCGTCCTTATCGCCACCGACGAATGAACCGCCGTGCACCCAAAAGATGGTTGGGACAATCTGCTTCTCACCTTCGTAGCGAATCAAGTCGAACGTTCCGTTCTCGTAAGCCGAATGATAGTCGATGTCTTTACGAACCGACGTTTTTTGTACGACTTCCTCGAACCCTTTAATGGCCACTTCGTTCCCGCCGGCAAATGAGGTTTTGACGAGGCGTGAGGTCGGTTTCGGGGACAAGAATACATAGGCGGCACCGGCGACAGCCGTGCCGACGAGTCCGAGTCCCGCCCGTTTCAATCCTTTATTCATCGTAATTCCTCCTTGAATTCAACCTGAGTTGTCCGTTTAGCGATCGACGACGACAGTTCCCATGAACGTTTCGATAACGTGGGCGATCCCGTCTTCATTGTTTGATTTCGTGATGAAGTCGGCTTTGCCTTTGACCGTTGTGTTGGCGTTGCCCATTGCGACCCCAAGCCCGGCCCATTCAATCATCGTCAAGTCGTTGTTCCCGTCTCCGCAAGCGATGACGTGGGCTTGCTCGATGCCGACGTGCTCCGCTAAGAAGGCGAGGCTCGTCCCTTTCGTCACACCCGCTTCCGTAAATTCGAGGAAGAACGGTTTCGAACGGGCGACGGCGAGTTTGCCTTCAAGTTCGACTTGCAGTTTCGTTTCAATCGGGGCAAGCGTGTCGCCATCACCGAGCATGAGACACTTGACGACAGGCGTCGTGACCGCTTCTTTGAAGTCGTCGACATGGATGACCGGCATCCCTGTCAATTCACCTTCGATATCGGTATACGGGTTCGGTTGATCGGTTACGATTTCGTTACCGATGTACGTATGAATCGCGATTTCTTCCCGGACACTGATATCATGGAGATGGGCGACCGTCTCTGGAAGCAATGTACTTGAGAAGATTTCTTCATTTGTCTCACAGTTGATGATTGAGGCACCGTTAAATGAGAGAATATAGCTACCGTATTTGGCGAGCTCGAGCTCTCGGGCGGCATCCCACATCGCGTATGTCGGGCGACCGCTCGCGAGCACGACTTTATGTCCGCGTTCTTGTACATCTAGCAAGGCAGCTTTCGTTTTGGCGGAAATCGTGTGATCGCTCGTGAGGAGCGTATCGTCCATATCTAAAACAATCATCTTGTAACTCATAATGGTAAGGAGTCCTCCTTCAGAATCTAGTGACTCCATCCTAATACGATTTGAGGTCAATTGACAACCTTGTCGCAAAAACGTAACTATTAAGAAGTAGTGAATTTCAGAAGAGGTGGAATGATGAATCGAATATTAGTAGCCGAAGATGAGCATGCGATTCGCAGCTTTATCATCGTTAATTTAAAGCGGGCCGGATTCGACGTCTTTGAGGCGACGAACGGACGCGAGGCGGTCACAGCGTTCGATCGTGAACCGTTCGATGTCGTGTTATTGGATGTGATGATGCCAGAGATGGACGGTTTTGAGGCATGTGCGGCCATCCGTGATTTAGATGAGAATGTCGGCATTATCATGCTGACGGCGCGAACACTCGAAGAAGATAAAATCGAAGGACTCGGCCGTGGGGCGGACGACTACATCGCCAAGCCGTTCAGTCCCGGCGAACTCGTGGCGCGGATTCAAGCACTCCTCCGACGTGTCGAGAAAGTGAAACGAAAAGAGAAGAAGCGATTGAAGTCCGGACCGTTCGCCATCGACTTGGCAGCGAAGCAAGTGACGAAGTATGGGCAGTCGATTGATTTGACCCCGACCGAATACGATTTGATTTGTCACCTCGTCCAAAACGAGGAAGTCGTCTTATCACGTGATGCGCTGTTAGATGCCGTTTGGGGCATCAATTACTTCGGGGACAGAAAGACGGTCGACGTCAACATTCGTCGTCTCCGTCAAAAAATTGAAGATGATCCGAGCCACCCGGCTTATATCGAGACACTGTGGGGGCACGGGTACAAATGGCGGAGACATGACGGATGAAGCAACAGCTCGTCATTCGGATTATGCTCGTCATAACGTTCGTGCTCGTCTTGCTCGTGAGCGTCTTGTCGTACGGAACGTACCGCTACTACTATGAATATGAATCAGAGGCCTTACTTAGCCATGCGACGACGAGTGCCTATCTCTATCCCCAGGCGCAGGTCGGTTTTGAAACACCGAGCGCGTTCTCGGTTCTCGTCCGGACGTTCGGGTATCCAGGCACCGATTTGACGATTGTCGACCGGACCGGTCAAATCATTAAAACGACGGGACAGAGGGCGCAGCAGGCGGCCTTCACACCGGAACAACTGCAAGACCTCGCCCGCGGTGAGTCCATCGTCCAAGATTACGATGCGGAAGGGAACCACTATTTGTCGGTGACGAGTCCCATCATCACGGACGGCACGAGTGAATTCGCCATCAGTTTCACGCGGCCGCTCGCCGATCTCGATACGTTGATTCGCGAGATTTGGATGGCTGTCGTCATGATTGGCGTCTTGATTTGGCTGGTCGCGCTCTATGCCGTCATTCGGATTGCAGACCGCTTCGTCCGACCGATTCGAGACATCATTGAGACGGCTGATGAGATGGCGCAAGGTGATTTTGACGTCGAAGTCTATTCCAATGAAAAACATGAGCTCGGGGCACTGGCCCGGACGCTGACGTATTTAGGAGCGAAAGTGCAGCAGCATCAGTCGACGCGAAATGAATTTCTATCAAACGTGTCGCACGAGTTGCGGACGCCGCTCACTTCGATCAAAGGGTGGACCGAGACGATTCGCGGCGGGGACGAGAAAGTGTCGGAGGAGACCGAGCTCGGTTTGAGCATCATCCATTCGGAGACGGAGCGGATGATTGGGCTCGTCGAGCAGTTGCTCGATTACACGAAAATTGAAGAGAGCCGGCTCGTCTTGTATCGGCAAGAACTCGACCTCGTATCGCTGTTACGGAAAGTGACGATTCAGTTGAAACAGTCGCTCGAGGATAAACAAATCACCCTCATCGAACGGTACCCCCAAAAATCGATTGGACTGTTTGATGAGAACCGGTTGAAACAAGTATTTTTAAACTTACTCGAGAACGCCATTCGCTTCTCACCCGAAGGTGGGACGTTGACCGTACGGTTCGTGCAATCCGAGCGGGTCGCGTTCATCTCGATTATTGACGAGGGGCCTGGTATCTCACGGGATCACCTGCAACGCATCACGGAAATGTTCTATCAGGCGCAAGTGACGAAAGGCAGCAGTGGTCTTGGTCTCGCGATTGCGAAGGAGTTGATCGAGGCGCACGAAGGAAAGCTCGTCATTGAAAGTGAGGTCGGTCATGGGACGACGGTGACTGTTTTGTTGCCGCTCGACCCGAGCGAACTGCATTAAAAGGGTTAAACCTTCCGAATTCAGGATACATGTAATTGTATGTAGAATGAGGGAGGTTTTTTTCGTGGCAACGAAATCATTGAAGCCATTGTCAGGTAGTCCGAACGCTGTCTCGACCGAAACAGAAATTGAGGCGCTACGCATGGAGCCGCTCCCATACGGGCAAGACCGTGCTGAGAGCATCGAGACAATGAAGATGGTGATGGGGCAACTGCCTCGGACCGAGCTTGTCAAGGAGACGGATGACACGCTCCATTATGTCGTCACGTCGAAAATGATGCGCTTTAAGGATGACGTTGAATTCCGATTCGACGATGAGACAAGACAGATTGAATTCCGCTCGGCATCACGACTCGGTCACTCTGACTTTGGGGTGAACCGGAAGCGGATGCAGGATGTGAGTGAACGCTATCGGAGGTTGATGAGATGAAGGATTATCAGTTGATTGTGATTGGTGGTGGCGCGGCCGGGATGACGGTCGCGGCTGGTGCCGCAAACTTAGGCGCAAAGGTCGCCTTGGTCGAGAAGAAAAAACACCTTGGTGGAGACTGTCTTCACGTCGGGTGTGTCCCGTCGAAAGCGCTGATTGCCGCTTCGAAAGAAGCGAGTAGCATGATGCAGGCGGCGCGTGTGCTCGGAGCTGAGTTTGATGGCCGCGACCATTACCAGACGACGAAGGCGCGTGTCGATCGTGCCCGTGCCATCATCCAAGATCATGACGGAACGGAGCGTTTCGAAAAACTTGGTGTCGATGTGTATATCGGCGAGGCATCATTCCAAAGCCCGTACGAGCTTAAAGTCGGAGACGACTTATTGATTGGGAAAAAGTTTGTCATCGCGACCGGATCGAAACCGACCGTACCGCCGATTGATGGATTGGACAGTGTTCCGTACTTAACGAACGAACAAGTTTTTGAAGAAGAGACGCTGCCAGAAAGTATCATCGTCATCGGTGCCGGCACGGTCGGGCTTGAACTTGCCCAATCGTTCGCTCGTCTTGGAAGCCAAGTGACCGTGCTTGAGGCACAGGACACGTTCTTACCGAAAGAAGATGAGTCTGTCAGCAAATTGCTCCGCTCCCAGCTCGAGATGGCGATGCGTCTGAAAATCGGGGTGAAAGTGAAGCAGATTGCGGAAGAGGACGGACGTATTCACGTCACGACTGAAGTCGATGGCGAGACCGTGACGTATGAGGCTGACAAACTGCTCATGGCGACGGGCCGTAAACCGAGAATTGATGAACTACGGCTCGACCGGGCGCATGTGAACGTGAAAGACGGGTACGTTGATGTCACTTCGACATACCGGACGTCCCAACCGCACATTTTCGCGATCGGTGACACGATCAAGACGTTACCGTTCACCCATGCGGCCGGAGAAGAAGGGAAAGCCGTCGTGGCGAACGCCTTGTTCGGACTATGGAACAAGGTCGACTACACGAAGATGCCGTGGATCACGTTCACGGACCCGGAAGTGTTCCACGTTGGCATGACCGAGGCCGAGGCACGTGAGCGTCACGGCGATGACGTCGAGATTTTTGAAGCGAAACTGTCTGAGGTCGATCGGTTCGTCGCCGACCGTCAAGAGACAGGATTCGTCAAAATCATCACCCGGAAGAACGGTAAGATTATCGGTGGGCACGCGGTCGGAATGACGGCCGGGGATTGGATGCAAATCGTCGTCTATGCGATGCAGCGGGGCGAGAAGATCGGTAAACTGTCCCGGATGATCTATCCGTACCCATCGCGTAGCGAAGCGGTCAAGAAGGCGGCCGACTTGTACTGGCGGAAACGTTTGTTCAACAGTCCGCTCACTGAGCTCGCTCGTAAATATTTCGAATGGACGCGGTAACGAAAAAATCCCACTCTCGATCGAGTGGGGTTTTTTTATGGCAAAACGATCGTATCAATCATTTTGGGCGATCCTTCTGACAAATCGACAAGTGGTTTAATCAATACTTCGACGCGGCGGTTTTTCGAACGTCCGGCTTCCGTGTCGTTCGTCGCAATCGGCTTATATTCCCCGTAGCTCGCAAGTGTGAACTGCCCAGGGTTCAAGGCGTCGTTCGTCAACAAGCCGCGCATGAAAGCGGTGGCTCGGGCTGAACTGAGTTCCCAGTTCGACGGGAAGCGGGCCGTGTTGATTGGGATGTTATCCGTATGACCCGATACGACGATTTCACGATTGCCGGCTTGTTCGAGAATACCGCTGATGGAGCGGGCGACTGCTCTAGCATCGCCATCGAGCGTCGCTTCACCCATGCTGAATAGAGCCCGGTCTTGGATCGTCAGGACGAGACCGCTCGAATTGATGGTCGCTTCGATCTCATCCTCGAGTCCATTCTTTTGAATGTATTGATTGACCTCTTCTTTTAACTCATCCAGTTTGGCGAGCTCATATGTCCGAGGATTCGCTGTCGTATCTGTCTTGTTCGTACGGCTGATGTCACTGTTCGAGGCGGTCGACGCTTGGAACACGCTCGTCCCGCCAGAGAACACTTGATTAAAGGACTGGGACATCTTTTCGAGCTTCGTCTGGTCGACGTTACTCGAGGCGAACAAGACGATGAAGAGGGCGAGTAAGAGCGTCAATAAATCGGCGTACGGGATTAACCAACCTTCCGGGATATGTTCCTCATGATCATGCTTCTTTTTGCGCTTCATAGTCGGCTCGCTCCTTTGGAGACAAATACACAGACAATTTATCTTCTAACGTCTTCGGAGACTCCCCACTTTGAATCGAGAGAATCCCTTCAATCATCATCTCTTTGATAATGACCTCGCTCTTCGAATACTGCTTCAATTTATTGGCGAACGGGAACCAGAGGACGTATCCTGTGAAAATCCCGAACAGCGTCGCGACGAACGCGGCTGAAATCGCGTGACCGAGCTTTTCGATATCAGACAAATCTTTGAGGGCCGCAATCAAACCGATAACGGCTCCGAGCACCCCGAGTGTCGGCGCGTACGTACCAGCTTGTGTGAAGATGTCCGAGTTCGCTTTATGGCGTTGCTCCATATTCTCGATATCGCGCGACATCACTTCGGCGATATATTCGGACGGTTGGCCGTCGATGACCATCATCATGCCTTGCTTCAAGAACGGCTCTTCGACTTGTTCGAGCGCTGTCTCGAGCGACAAGAGTCCTTCTTTACGCGCTTGCGTCGACAAGTCGACGAACTGTGTCAACAGCCCGGATTTACTTGGCAACTCCTGCTTTTTGAAGAGAATGCCGAACAACTTCGGTACGTTTTGTAATTGTTCCTTCGAGACGGCGATACTGACCGCGGCCGCTGTCCCGACAAAAATGATGACGAGAGCTGCCGGGTTGATGAGCGGGGCAATCCCGGCTCCTTTCAATACCATCCCTCCGACGAGGGTGAGGAACCCAAGTATGAGTCCTACTAACGTGACGACATCCATGTCTATGTTTTCCACCTTTCTAAAAAAAATCAGGAGACAAAAAAAGCGAGAGACTTAACTCGTCTCCCGCAAATGCGTTCCCGATGGTTAAGCGCCGTTTTCGTCAATCAGCATTTGAATGCTGATATTTCGTTCTTCACGCTCTATATCGGTTAACACGTCGTATTTTTTTAATAATGCGTACAATTGATTCACAACTTCTTGATCGAGTGACCAATGTAGCAGTTCTTCAAGTTGGAAATAAAGATGGGCGGGCATACATTGTGACTGACGCTCCAACCTTCGCGAGACATCCGTTAGCGAATGATCTACCGTACTAGGGTCCACGGTTTCATTCAACCTCCTCAACATTCTTAAAGTCTATCTCTCATATTACCAAAAAAATCGACAAACAGTTAGCGATACATTTTTCTAGTTGGCAATTTTAAAAGTGAGGAGTAATATGAGCCTTAGAAAACTAGATATGAAGGAGATAGCGAGATGCGACATCGATTGACCGTGCGGGAAATGCGCATAAAACGAATTGAAGCGCTCTACCGGCTCGTGTTTGAAAAGCCGGCCCGTTTTATCGCGACTGGATTTTTACTCGCCATCTTGACTGGTGCGACCCTGCTCTACATGCCGTTTGCACAGACGCAACCCGTGTCGTGGATTGACTGTTTCTTTATCGCCACGTCGGCCGGTACGGTGACCGGGTTGTCGACGATTGATATCGGCTCTTCCTTCAACACGTTCGGCGAGCTCGTCATCGTCGCCTTGATTCAAATCGGAGGTCTCGGCTTCATGACGGTCGCTCTCATGTTACTCAGCGTGCTCGGGAAGAAAATCGGCTTGAAACAGCGGATTCTCCTTCAAGAATCGCTCAACTTGTCGGGGCCTGGCGGCACGGTCCGGCTCGTCCGCAACATCGTCTTCACGACACTGATCGTTCAGTTTCTAGGCATGTTGTTTTTGACGGTCGAACTGTACAGCACCGGTGACTATCGTTTCGGTGAGGCGCTCTATTATGGGTTCTTCCATGCGGTGTCAGCGTTCAACAATGCCGGATTCGCCCTATGGCCGGACAATTTGATGCAGTTCGAGCAGAACACAGCTATCGTTATCACGATTGCCGCGCTCTTAATGATTGGGGGGCTCGGTTTTACGACCATCGCCGACGCGACCGAGGTGAAACGTTGGAAACGTCTCGCCCTCCATTCGAAAATCATGATTGCTTCACTCGTCATCGTCAACGGAATCGCCTGGTTCTCGCTCATGTTGTTCGAATGGGTGTCGAATGAAGGTGGGCTGTATGGCCGCCCGTTCGGTGAAGCGATGCACGTCACTTTCTTCCAAGCGGTGACGACGCGAACGGCAGGCTTTAACACAATCGACCTGACGACGATGGCGCCGATTTCGATTGCCGTCATGATCATTCTTATGTATATCGGGGCCGGCGCCGCCTCGACAGGGTCGGGGATTAAAGTGACAACGGTGGCTGTCATCTTGGCCGATATGTGGGCGTTCATCGTCGGGAAGAAAGAGACGGTCATCTTGGAGCGGACGATTGACGCGTTTCAAATTAAAAAGGCGTACGTCGTGGCCATCACGAGTTTCTTCTTTATTTTATTGATTACCGCACTGACCATCTTGACGAACGGTCATATTCCGGCGACGGCGCTCTTGTTTGAGACGGTCTCGGCCTTCGGGACGGTCGGATTGTCGCTCGGAGTCACAACAGAATTGAACGATGCGGGCAAAAGTCTCATCATGTTCATGATGTTGCTCGGACGTGTCGGCTCGTTGACCATCCTGTTCACGGTTGCGCGCCAGATGGATCGAAAGATTCGCTATCCAAAAGAGAAGTTGTTAATCGGATAACACACAAAAAGCCCTGGTCAGGGCTTTTTGTGTGTCTCATAATAGGCGACGACTTTCGGCAAGTAGTCTTTCAAGTCAGGACAGACGATGTCCGTACCGCTCAGTGCCCGCAACGTCTGGGTCGTATCGAAATGGACTTGATGTTTGAAATAGGCGAGTAGTTCGCGCGGAACGCCATAACGTTCCGACAGATGCAGTGCCGAGAATCCGGTCTCCGCGACCGCATGTGGAATCGTCCCGCGTGGAGGACGACCGAACATCTCTTCATGAATCATCCGGTACACTTCGCGTGCGCCGTGTGGGAACGGGTCCGTCAAATGGAACGTCCGTTTTAAACCGACCGGGGCGTGTGCGAGGTAAGCGGTCGCCTCGACGACATAATCGTACGGGACGAGGTTCACTTCGATATTCTGTCGTCCGATGTACGGCAGCGGGGCGGCTTGGCGGAGTTGGTCCATCAGCTTCAAGACGAAGTAGACCCCGTCAAACTTTTTCGTCTCGCCGGTCTCGCTGTGGCCGATGACGATGCCGGGACGGATGATGGTCACCGGCATCGAACCGAGCTCCCGCGAGACGATGGCCTCGGCTTCATACTTCGTCGCCTCGTAATGATTTTTAAAGCGGACACGGTGCCATAACTCGTTCTCATAAACGGTGCCCTGACGGCGTCCGGACACATAGGCGGTGCTGAAGTAGACGTATCGTTTCAAGTGCGGGGCCCGTTTCGCGAGCGAGGTGATGTGTTTCGTCCCAAGCAGATTGATGCGATACCCGACATCATAAGGGATGCTCAAGTCGTACGCAGCGGCCAAGTGAAACACGTAATTCACTTCACGTTCAATGACCGAGCGCATGATCGGGTCGAGCACGACTTCAGGCAGCGTGATATCGGCCTCGACGAGCACGAGTTGATCATCTCGTAACGATGTCGCTTCCAACAGCTCCTGTTTTAAAGCGAGTGCCCCGGAACGTTCGGTCGGGAGGTGGAGCGCGTAAATCGTTCCGATTTGATTCGGCAAGGTTGCGAGGTGCGTAATCATCTTTCCGGCTAAAAAGCCGGGGAAACCGGTGAAAGCGTAATGGTTCATAATGTCTCCTCCGCTAAGTCCAACGTGAACGTGAATGTCGAGCCGACGCCGACGCTCGACTCGACCTCGATACTACCGCCATGTGATTCGATGATTTCCTTACAAATTGACAGCCCAAGACCCGTCCCGCCAATTTGACGTGTGTCCGAGTTGTCGACGCGATAAAACTTTTTGAATAACTCTTCGAACGCATGCTCGGGAATCCCGATGCCGAAGTCTTGAATGGAGACGTGGGCTTGGTTACGTTCATGGCGGACCCGTACCTCGACTTCGTGGTGATGAGGCGAGTACTTGATTGCGTTCGAGAGCAGGTTGATGATGACTTGCTCGATGCGGTCTTTGTCGGCGATGAGGTGAAGCGATTCATCGGCGTCATCGAAATGAATCGAGTGATTGCTCGTCTCGCGGAAGCGTTCGACAACATCGCGGACGAGTTCGTTCAAGATGAAGTGGTCTTTTTTATACTCTTGATTGCCGTCTTCCATTCGTTGAATATCGAGAAAATCGTTCAACAGGTCGGTCAGTCGCTTCGCTTCCTTCGCCATCGTCTTTAAGTAGCGCTCACGCTTTTCGGGGTTCAAGTCGCGAGTGAGCATCAATTCGATATATCCCGACAGTGACGAGAGCGGGGTTCTCAGTTCGTGGGACACGGTGCTGACCAATTCGTTTTTGATTTGGTCCATCCGTTCTTCTTCGGTCCGGTTGCGAAAAACAAACAAGAACCCACTGTCCATTCCGATTTGGCGTTTCGTATCCATACCAGTCCCATACATCTCGTAATATTGCTCGTCCCGATCATTCGGTTGCGGAATCGAGAAGCGCATTGACACTTCTCGCGCCGATCCGTCGAGCAACAAATCGATTTTTTTCAACATCTCGGTGCGGTCACGCGCGCGGAACGTCGTCAGGAGCGGAATTCGCTCTTGCATCTTGTTCGGGGCGATACCCGGCAAATCGAGCAGACGACGGGCGTGCACGTTCATGAACAGGACGCTGCCGTTCGATTCGGTTAAGACGAACGCTTCATTGGACGCCTGTAAAATCGATTGGATGATATCCCGTTGCCGGGCGATGGCGTTCTTCTCCCGCTCGAGCATGCGCTCGACTTTCTTTCGGTCGCTAATGTCGCGCATGACGGCGACACGAAGCGTCTGGCCTTGGAACGCCACTTCTTTCGGGTACACTTCCATCTCGAGGAACGTCCCGTCCTCACGACGGCCGATGACCTCATACGGTGTCTGGATATGATTGCGAATGCGGCGCAACACATCGGCCCGGTAGCCTTCGGCGATGAACTCGATCGTTTGACGGCCGACCATCTGTTCGGCCGGGATACGAAAAATCGTTTCGGCCGCCTTGTTCGCGTCTAAGATCGTCCCGCCTTCATGGAATAGCACGGCTTCGATAACTGATTCGGCAAACATGCGATAGCGTTGTTCTTTATGAAGCAATTCGCCTTTCAAGGCGATCTCAGGACTGACATCGAACACGAAAAAGAAAAATCCGATGACGCGTGCCTGCTCATAGACAGGGTGCATGAACAGTTTTCCGACGAAATGGGTCCGGTCTTTTCGTTGGAACTTCCATTCACGGTCGCCTCGGTCTAACGCCACACGCAGCATCTGTTCGAATGACAAGAGCCGCTCCGTCTCGTCTTGATAGTGGGTCCGCTTCTCGCTCAGTTCTCTTGACTCGAACAGACCGAACGGGGTCATTTCATAGAGTACTTCGTGCGGCGCATATCCGAACAGTTCGGTCGCCCCTTTATTGAAGCGATTGATTAACAGATTGGCATCGGTCATGATCATCGCCATATCAAGCTCAGTGTGCATCATGGCTTCGAACGCGTTATGTTGTACCGTCACCCGTGTATCGAGCGGAAGCGGCTCGATTGAGAGGATGTAGACGTCACCATTGGGGATGGCATGAATCCGGATCGTCGGCATCTCATACGTCCAAGATAGTCCTTGCTCCATCCGTCGTGACAGCTCCATCGTGATCGGTGACTGGTTGACCATATGAAAGATGTTTGATCGCGTTTGTAAGTCTTCAGGGAATTGCTCTAAAAACGGACGGTTTGCTTGGACGATTGTCCCATCCGTCGTGATTAACGCTACACCGTACGGTAAGGCGTGTAGCAGTTCGCTTTGGAGATGTCCTCGGTTCTCCATTAACGATGATCCCTCCTTCTCTATATCAAACGGGTACATCTTCAATACATTCGACAGCTCCCCCTTTGTTTTCCTGCCTTCAAACGGTAAAGTGAAGATAAGAACACATAGAGAGGGCGATGGACGTGAAAGGAATGGGGCTCAGCTTAATGATTGCCCTCGGGTTATGGTGGTGGGATGCACCGATTTGGAGCATCATCGCTTGCGTGGCAGTCGGCCTGCTTTGGCTCATTTGGCGGATGCGTCTCTCGACGATCCACCGCATCGACCGGATGGACGGCCGAGAATTTGAACTATTTTTAGAGGAAGTGTTCACCGCGCTCGGGTACACCGTGACGGTGACCCCGGCGTCACGTGACTTCGGGGCGGATCTGCTCCTTGAAGCAGAAGATGGATGGTCGATCGCGGTCCAAGCGAAACGCTATGAAAAGGCGGTCGGACTCGAAGCCGTCCAGCAAGTCGCGGCGTCTGTTCCATACTATGGCGTGAACGAGGGCTGGGTCGTGACGAACTCATCGTATACCGATAGTGCGTACGAATTGGCGGAACCGAATCAAGTTCGTCTGATTGCAAGAATGGAGCTCGAACAGTTGCTAAAAGAGGCCGGTTTTAAGCGATAAAATCAGGCGTGTTCACAACTTTGACAGAATGGCGGATTGTGTCGAAGAAAAAGGGGTTGTCTTTTTCATCAATCGATGCAATAATCATCTTCGTCATATGAAATATGTAGTCGCTGAAACGAGGAAAGGCGGCTAGCAGTACCAATTTGGGGGTTTCATAGAAAGACCAACCAAACACACACAAATCCAAGGTTGGAACGTATTAGGAGGAAAAGCGGTGCGCAAATTAATTTATGTAAAAGGTTGTGTCTTTACGCAAGGCGAAGCAACCATTTATGACGAGACAAATGATGCGATCGGATCTGTTCACCGCGACGCGGAGGGCAGTGTTCAAGTGCACAACTTGTCAGGCCGTCAAATCGCTCACGGGAAGTACATCCCGAACTGTCAAAAGTGGGTCGTCATGAACCACGACGGGCAGGCGATTGGTCAGTTGAAGGACAAATTCTCGTTATTCGGGAAAAAGTGTGAGTACAACGTCTATGAACGCGGTCTCTATACGATTCAATACGATGTCGAGCGCTATAAGTTCAGCGTTCGAGACAAAGCAGGCAAGCTTGTGGCGGAACTCCGCAAACAAGAGGATGACTGCTTCTGCTTGACGAAAGAGGCCGACCAACTCTCGATGTTCGAGTTGTTGTCTGTCCTTAAAACGTTGACAGTAAAATCACGGATGCCCATCGCGGTATCGGTGTGACCAATATGACGAACACCAGTCACGGCGACTGGTGTTTTTTTATGAAAAAAAGCTCCATTCGACGTGGTCAAATGAAGCGGTTCAAATAATGTTTGGCCTCGATCTCGAGGGTCGTCACGCGGTGCGCGTATAAACAGAGTTTAAGGACGTGCAAGATGTTCGGGTGGGTATAGCCCATCTTCTCGATCGAACGCTTCGCACGGGTGTCGAGGAGCTCGATCGGGCTCGTCGATTTGGCGTACTCGGCGTAGAGACGATAAAAGTCGATCGGTGAGATGAGGTCGTCTTCATCACGGTCAGGGTTGTTGAAGATGAGCGCCAGGAGCGAACTCGTCTCTTCTAGCGAGAACAAGTGCTTCAAATCATCGAGTAAATAAATGATGGCCGCTTGTTGGAGCGAGTACTTTTTACCGACCCGGGGCACTCCGATGATTTTCCGGACCTCTCGTTTCGTCCAGTTTTGGATCGTGGTGGCGGATAAGTGTTCCCCCGTCAACGTGTTCGCCAAAGCAACGATTTGATTGATTGACAATCCGTTCTTTTCAATATGAAACAAATGAATTTTGCGAAGTTCTTTCGGGAAATGCTCACGCACGTCCTCTGGGAAGAGAGAGATGGCCCGGTCTACGTCGCCAACCCGCATATAATGAAGGCAATCAGCCAAAGTTTGAATCGAAATTGCGTCGCGCATACAGGCATCCTTTCTATAGCCACCTACGTCCGTTGGCTATACAGTCATTTGACCTCATTCTACCAAATGTTTGAAAAGGAAGCTAGGCTATCGCCTGATTAAGGTATAATGGAAACGTATAAAAAAATGTAGATAAAGGTGGTCCAACGATGAATGAATGGGTCAGTTCCATCCTGTCCATCGTCATTGTCCTGGTGTTTCTCGTCGGTCTTGAACAGATTGGCAAACGCCTCGGCTGGACGGATGAGACAATTCGAAAGAGTGTACATATCGCGGTCGGCCATTGGTCGCTGCTTGCAGTCTGGTTAATGGAGACTTGGTACGTCGCAGCCGTCCCGCTCGTCTTCTTCACGTTTGCGAACGCATTGCTTCTTTATAAGAGTCCGTCACCGGTCCACCAGACGGAGCGCAAATCACTCGGTACCGTCTATTATCCGATCGCCTTGCTCGTCATCCTGTACTTTTTCTTCGAATCGGAGCCGCTCGCTTTTTTGGCCGGATCGCTCGTTTTGGCGTGGGGAGATGGGTTGGCCGCTCTGATTGGACGTAAATATGGTACAGTGACGTACGACTTATACGGACAGAAACGCTCGTTTCAAGGGAGCATGGCCATGTTCCTCAGTTCGTACGCTGTCCTCTTTTTATTGTTTTTGTGGGATGATGTTCCACTTTGGCAAGTGGTAACATATGGATTCATCATTTCCATTATCGCTACGTTGACAGAAGCGATTTCGTATCGGGACTGGGATAATTTCACAATTCCTATCGTGGTGGCAGTAGCTACATCATTATTGCTATAAACTAATTGCTTCGTTGTAAAGAAAACGTTGCTTGTCACCCCTGTCAAAGATTTGTATACTGTGTTTCGTACTGAAATCATTCAGTGACGTGTTTGCCTCTCTCTTGACGAACCGAGGCATGCTTAAAATAGAACGTAAAGGATTGAGGCAACGCATGAGCTTTTTAGACCAACTACTTACTATCATTCCGGCCGATCGCGTCAACCAAGACGAACCACTGTCGGCACACACGTATACAAAATTAGGCGGGAAGGCCGATTATTTCGTGGCCCCGCACACGTACGAGGAAGTACAAGCCGTGCTTGAACTTGCTCATCGCGAGAGCGTCCCGTTCATGATTCTCGGGTTTGGATCAAACTTGATTGTCCGTGACGGCGGCCTTCGCGGAATCGTCTTGAACTTGAACGAGTTGAAAACGATTCGTCGCGATGGGAATCAATTGATCGCCCAAGCCGGCGCGGCCATCATCGATGTGTCACGCCAAGCGCTCACCGAGGAACTATCAGGCTTAGAATTCGCCTGTGGCATCCCGGGGACGGTCGGTGGCGCGGTCTACATGAACGCAGGCGCCTACGGTGGAGAGACGAAAGACGTCATCGCGAGCGCGGTCGTCTTGTCACCAGAAGGCGAACTCATGACGCTCACGAAAGAAGAGCTCGACCTCGATTATCGGACGAGCCGAGTTTCTAAAGACGGGCTGATTGTCCTCGAAGCGACGTTCGAACTCGAGCCGCTCGGCTATGAGGCGATCAAAGAAGTGATGGATGACTTGACGCACAAGCGCGAGTCGAAACAACCGCTTGAATACCCATCGTGTGGTAGCGTTTTTAAACGACCGCCTGGTTATTTTGCCGGTAAATTGATTCAAGACTGCGGCCTGCAAGGGAAGCGGATTGGCGGGGCGGAGGTCTCGCTCAAGCACGCCGGATTCATCGTCAATATCGATGAAGCGACGGCGACTGAATATATCTCGCTCATCCGTCACGTCCAAGCGACGGTGAAGGCGAAGTTCGAGATTGAGCTTGAACCAGAAGTCAAAATCATTGGTGAGGATATCGCCGTCGAAAACGCATAAGCACGAAAACGCTCGAACCAACCGGTTCGAGCGTTTTTTGATGATGTGACGACATAAAAACCGACAGAACTATTCTGTCGGTTTGGTCCTTACGCTTGTAATTGTTTTGTGACCGCTTCAGCAGGCGCCACGAACGTGTAGCCGAGGTCACGCGCGACAGCCTCATACGTGACTGTCCCGTCGATGACATTCAAGCCTTTGAGTAACGCCGCGTTTTCACGAAGCGCCGGGAAAATCCCTTTTTGAGCGCACTCGACGATATACGGAATCGTCGCGTTCGTCAAACCGAGCGTCGACGTCCGTGGGACAGCACCTGGCATGTTGGCGACGGCATAGTGTTGGACGCCGTAGCGCTCATACGTCGGTGCGTCATGCGTCGTAATATGGTCGATCGTCTCGCAAATCCCGCCTTGGTCGATGGCGACGTCGACGATGACCGACCCAGGTGACATCTGTTGCACCATTTCTTTTGTGACGAGTTTCGGTGCTTTCGCGCCTGGGATGAGGACGGCACCGATGACGAGGTCACTGTCCGCCACTTGTTTGGCGATATTGTAGCTGTTTGAGATGAGCGTATTGATCGTGTTGCCGAATTGGTCGTCGATTTGGCGAAGACGGGCTGGGCTGATGTCCATGATTGTGACGTTGGCACCGAGGCCGATGGCGATGCGGGCTGCGTTCATCCCGACGACACCGCCCCCGATGACGGTGACGTTCGCACGTGGTACGCCAGGCAAGCCTGACAAGAGAATCCCTTTTCCACCGTGCGGTTTTTCAAGGATTTGGGCCCCGATTTGAGCGGCCATCCGTCCAGCCACTTCGCTCATCGGCGTGAGGAGCGGCAACGTGCGGTCGATCTCAACCGTCTCGTAAGCGATCGCCGTCACGCCTGAATCGACGAGTGCTTTCGTGAGTTCTGGTTCGGCTGCCAAGTGCAAGTAGGTGAAGAGCGTCAAGTCCGGACGGAAATAACGATATTCAGACGGTTGCGGTTCTTTTACTTTCAACGCTAATTCGACGTTTCCCCAAACGTCTGCGGCTGTGTCGACGATTGTCGCCCCTGCATCGACATACTCCATGTTCGTGAAGCCGCTCCCGACACCGGCTTCCGTCTCGACGAGAACCTCGTGTCCAAGCTCAGTTAATACGGCTGCACCCATCGGCGTCAAGGCGACGCGGTTTTCATTGTTTTTGATTTCTTTCAATACCCCGATTTTCATGTAAAGTTCCCCTTTCTCTCTACTGACACAATTTGTTCACACCTCTAGTATAGACCCATCCGAAAACGCTGTCTTTAGCATGGATTCTAAAAATGACAATGCCCACTTTGTGAAAAATCACAAAGCGGGCATCAATCATCTTGTCGGTATTGGCCTGCCTTGATGGCGAGGTAAACAGCGGCTCGTTCGGGCAGTGAGACTTGCGTAATATTCGTCAGTTCCTCGATGCGGCGAATCCGATAGAGCACGGTGTTCGGGTGGATGTGAAGATGGGAGGCGACGCGTTTGACGTTCCCGTCAAAATAGAAATACCACTCGAGCGTCGTGACGAGCTCGGTATGATGGGCGACATCATATGCCTGCAAACGCTCGATGGTCGGATGCGTTTCGAGCCGAAGCCCGATTCGGCGAGCGAGATCTGGGACGAGCTGATAAATCCCAATTTGTTCGAACGTGTGCGTCGCGGCAAGCTCATAGGGGAATTTCCGACGAAGCGACGTGACCTGTCGTGCTTCTTCCATCGCGGCATACAGCGTGTCGCTCTCAAAGAAACGACGGCTGACGCCTAAACGTGGATCGACTTCCGTGAATTTCTCTCGGAGCTGTGTCTCGAAGCGATTGGCCCACTGCAAAAGTGCCGTCTCTTCCTCGGCTAACTCCGATTTCATATAATGCCAGACGAGGAGCTGTTGACCATCGATGGCGTGCAGCACGACCTCGATCGCTTGTTGGGTCGCGAGAACATAAAACAATCGCTCCGCCAGCTGTGGGGTGATCGGTTGGCTGCACTCGATGATGGTGAGTCGGCTGGCGACAGCAATCGGAGCGAGTTCATTCAAACGATCGCGATGAGCGGACGACAAATTGGGGCTGGCCAACACCTCTAAAAAGAAACGCTCGAGCTCGGCATCGATGCGCCGCTCATGCATGGCGATGGTCATGAGCAATTTTTTAGCGATGCTCGCGCCTTCTTTTAACACAGTGAGCTCTTGTTCCGAGAACGGGGTCGTTCGGGCGAGGCTCCAAATATAACCGAGCACATCGTCCTGTTGTTTGATAACGACAGCGGCACGTTCGCCTAAACCGACAGCCATCCGGGCTGGGATGACGACCGGTTCGTCTCGGTCGATCACTTCTTGCAGGATTCCACTTTCCCATAAGTCCTCGATGACCGCTTCCGGCACACGACGGCCGATGATGGTCGCGATGCGGGCCGGGTCGGTCGAGTCGGGGTGGGTGCTGTAGGCGAGCAACTGATGGTGGCGATTTTCAATCGTGATTGGGGCCCGAATCGCTTGTCCGATTGCTTCGGCAAGCGTATCGAGCGATTCATAAGATTTCTGCAAAAAAGGCATGTCGATTCCTCCTCTCTCTCACTATACCGTCTCTGTTGTGAAAGTTCACAAAAAGATAGAGTGTTTTGAGAAGAAGGGGCGACATGCCTCTAAAATTCAGCTTAAATCGGGAAAAATAATCCGATGACGAGACCGAGCAGGGCACCGACGATGACTTGGAACGGGGTGTGACCGACCAACTCATTTAAAATCGGTGTTTCATGTTTGATGCCTTTGAAATAGTCGTTCAACAAACGGGCTTGAAACCCGACCGCTTGCCGGACACCGGTCGCATCGTACATGACAATCGTCGCGAAAATCAGGGCGAGCGCGAACATGCTGGAATCGATTCCTTCGATACGCCCGATCACGGTCGTCAATGCGACGACGGTCGAGGAGTGGGAACTTGGCATCCCACCTGAGGCAAACATGATTTCAAGTTCAAAATCTCGTGTTTTAATGAGTTCGGTTACGAGCTTGGCCGCTTGGGCGATGAACCACGCGAGCAAGGCGGCGAGTAAAGGTTCGTTAAAGAGCAATCGATTCACTTCCTGTCTGACAATGGTATCTACACTATACCCGATTCTTTCAGGCACTAGACGTAAAGTTTCTGTCAAAAAAGCACCCCGAGCGTAGGCTCGAAGTGCTTTCTGGTCGATTTTTGTTACCCGACGACGCCTTCAGTCTCCTGAAGTTTGTCCGCGATATTCTCGATGATATAGCGGTTACGTGGATGCTCCTGGCACTCTTTCGAGCATGAACGCATTTGTTTCGGTTCACACTCTTCACAACAGAAGTGTTGGGCATTACACACCGGGTTGGCACAATTAACGTAGCGGACCGTCTTCGTTCCGCAGTGCATGCACTCCGAAACAACGGACGGGTTGACCGTGTTGACCGGGACGTTGATGCGCTCGTCAAAGACGTAAAGCTCACCTTCCCAGTCTTCGCCTTTCGTGGCTTCGTCTTTGCCGTACATGGCGACGCCGCCTTTTAGGTGGAAAATGTTGTCGTGACCTTGGTCACGCATATATGCGGTAAATTTCTCGCAACGGACGCCTCCGGTACAGTACGTGAGTAAGGTTTTCCCTTCGTAGAGGTCCTTGTTCTCTTCGAGCCAATCTGGCATGTAACGAGAAGCCTCTACGTCGATTTTGATCGCATTTTTAAAGTGACCAAGATCGTACTCGTAGTTGTTACGAACATCGAGGATGACGACATCGTCGCGATTCATCATCTCTTTCCATTCTGCCGGTTCGAGGTACGCACCGTGCTGTTTAGGAACGTCGAACTCACCATCAAAGCGCCACGTCACAAGCTCTTTCTTATGACGGACAAAGATTTTTTTGAACGCATGCTCTTCGACTTCATCGATTTTGAACTCGATATCGCTGAAAAGCGGGTTCGCTTTCAAGTCGTTCATGTATTGCTCGGTCTGTTCCCAAGTCCCAGAGCACGTTCCGTTGATTCCTTCGGAAGAAATCAAGATCCGTCCTTTGATGCCAAGGTCCTTACAATACTTGAGGTGCTCTTGTGTGAGCGTTTCTGGGTCTTCGATGTTGACGTACTTATAGTACAGCAAGACCCGCATTGGTTTTGTTTCCATGTTATTACTCCCCTGTGTTCAGTTTTTTGCAGGAAAACGAACGTTGGGTTGTGTCGTTCGACGAGCGGACTTGCCTGCAACCACAAGTCCATATTATATGATAGATATCACAGCGAAATTTCGCAAATACTTTTTATTTTTTTTACTGGCGTGCAGGGGGATGCGTCTTCCTGAGCGAAATCGGGTAAAAGGTATTAATGAAAGTCGAAGGTGGAAACTGATATGCTCACATCACTCCAACAATGGATTATCCAACTGATTGAATGGCTGCAAGAGCTTCCGGGAGGCCCATGGGCGGGACTAGGGGCGCCGTTCCTTGAGGCGATCTTTCCATTTCTTCCGCTCGTCCTCATCATTTCGGCGAACGCGGCCACGTATGGGTTCTTGCTCGGGACGTTATTGTCTTGGGTCGGTAGTTTACTAGGGACGATTCTTGTCTTTACAGCCGTCCGTTACGTATTCCGTAAACCGATGACACGGTGGCTCGAAAAACATAAACAAGGGGTATATTGGCTGGAACGCATCAACCATATGAGCCCGATCTCGCTTGGGTTTTTATATTCACTCCCGTTCATCCCGGTCAGTTTGATCACATACTTACTCGCCCTCATTCAAATGCCGCTTCGGACATTCATCATGGCGGCGGGGTTCGGGAAACTGCTTGTCGTCTTGATTTTTTCGGTCATTGGTGACCAGTGGGAAGAGTTTATTCAAAGTCCGTTCCGCTTATCGATGCTTGGACTGTTACTGTTTATCCTTTGGGCGATCAGCCGTGGTCTCGAGGAATTGCTCAAGCGGCGCGCCTTCAAAAAACGCAACGAACAACTTCAACGTGAACGTGAAACGAAACGTCAAACGACCCTTCGAAGCTAGTGCTTCAAAGGGTCGTTTTGGTTAGGCGCGCTTTTTGAAACGCGGGAAGTTAAAGACGATGGCCAGCCCTCCGCAAATGAAGAGCAGGAATGGATAGAACATATACGGGACGAGCGCTGGTGACGCCGTATTCGTCAATTCGGCGGCGATGAGCAACTGTGCCCCATAAGGCAACAGGCCTTGGACGCCACACGAGAAGATGTCGAGCACACTCGCTGATTTCTTTCGCTCGATGTCATACGTGTCGGCGATATTGGCGGCGAGCGGACCGGCCACAAGAACCGAGATCGTGTTGTTCGCCGTCGCGACGTTGGTCGCGCTGACGAGCCCGGCAGTGCTCCATTCGGCACCGGCACGTTTTTGAATCCGCGACGTGAGCGCGTCACGCAAGTAAGTGAGCCCGCCGTTATGTGAGATGAGTCCGACGAGTCCGCCCATGAGGAGCGTCAAGAGCGAAATCTCGGCCATACCCATCATCCCGTCTGCCATAGCCGTGACGTATGAAGTGAAAGCCAAACTCCCATCGATCAAACCGATGATGCCGGTCAAGGCGATCCCGCCAAGCAAAACGAGAATGACGTTCAACCCGGTCAAGGCGAGAGCGATGACGGCGAGGTATGGAATGAGTTTATACCATTCGAACGCGGCTGCATCGACAGTCGATTCTCCACTCGATAACACCGATAAGAGGACGATTGTGATAAGGGCGGCCGGGAGGACAATCCAAAAGTTGGTTCGGAATTTGTCACGCATATTGGTACGCTGGGTCCGGACGGCAGCGATTGTCGTGTCCGAGATGAACGACAAGTTGTCCCCGAACATGGCACCACCGACGACGGCAGCCGCCGCGATAGCGATATTGACGCCACTTTCTTCGTGGATACCGAGCGTGATCGGGGCGAGGGCCGCAATCGTGCCCGTCGACGTTCCCATCGCCATCGAGATGAAAGCCGCGATGACGAATAAACCGCTCAGTAGAAGCGAGGACGGTAAAAATGTCAGCGCCACATTGACGGTCGCGTCGATTGCGCCGATTGCTTCGGCGACACTCGAGAACGCTCCGGCGAGCAAGAAGATGAAGACCATGATTAAAATGCCGGGGTTCCCCGCACCTTGGGCGACACGCTCGACCGTCTGAGTGACGCTGCCTTTCGTCATCATCGCCGCGACGATGACCGCGATCAACGCCGCGATCAGGACCGGGAATTTATAAAAGTCGTTATAGTAGATGCCTGCCCCGATAAAGAAGACGAGGAAGACGAGCAAAGGCAATAGTGCCCATTTGTTAGCTGTCGGTTGTTCCAATCGATTCACCTCATTCATAAAATAAAAAGAGAGCCTTCTGAAAAAAGGCTCTCTCTACAAGAAAACACTTTTTTCATCTTTCGAGCAGACTGCTCGCTGGATTTGGCACAGGTTACCCGCTGCCGAGACGTCACTGGGCCAGTCCCTCAGTCTCTCTTGATAAAAAAGTTGTGATATTTAATTATAAGACACGTTCCCTAACGTACTTGTTTCAAATCCGCTTGTCAATAGCAAACCCCCACGCGGTGAACGTGGGGGTGAGTCAGGTCGTTAAGAAATTGTAATGGGCGACGCGGTTGCGTCCGGCGTACTTCCCGCCGACGTAGAGGGCCCGGTCAGCGTTACGAATCGTATCGTCGAGGCGTTTGTCACCGAACGCCTGAATCGTGTCGACACCGATCGAAGCGGTGACGGGGATATCGATCCCGTCGACGTGGAACGGTTTGTTCTCGATTTGTTGCCGGATCCGTTCGGCGATCTCGATTGCCTGTTCGACATCGCAACGGTTCAATAGCAAGATGAACTCTTCACCGCCGTAACGGGCGGCAAAATCTTCGGTGCGGAGTGCCTGGCGAATCCGCCGTCCAAACTCTTGGAGCACACTGTCCCCGACTTGATGTCCGTGCACATCGTTGATTTTTTTGAAAAAGTCGATGTCGAGCATCGCGACCGAAATCGGATACATCGAACCGTCCGAGATTTGTTGAATCCCGTATTCGTAAAACGCGCGTGCATTGGCGAGGAGCGTCAAGCTGTCGGTCCGACTTTCCGTGTAAAGACGGTCGCGCTCATGGCAGCGGCTGATCGTCCGGTTGAACGACTTGAGAAGTTTGACGATTTCACGTTGGATGGTCGGGGGATACCCATAGACGTGTTCACCCGTCATGACGAGCCACGTGCGAATCCCTTCGATCTCCTCGGACCGAACCGAGATGAAACTATGATAGTCGTCGTCAAATTCGTTCGACAGTGGTGCGTCCCATTCGAAGCGCATCTCATATTCGACCGAGGCTTCGTTCGGATAAGCGTGATCGAGCAAATCGAACACGATGTGACGGTCGATCGGCTGGCGCGTCTTTAAATCAAAGTAAAGTGTGCGGTCGAACAGTTTGAACTCAACGAACCCTTCGTCGTACTCGTTGAGTCGTTCACATTGACTGAGGAACACCTCGATGGCTTGCGCCTCGCTCTGCGACAACGACACGGCTTCTTTTGCCTCATCATATTGTTCAATCAACGATTTGAAGGCGTCTTGCCGACCTTTCTGGATGATGAGCCGCTTAATAAAGAAGGTGAGTGCGGCGGCGATACTGCTGACGACAAGCAAGTTCGTCTCACGGAAGAGCGAGGCTGCTAAAATGAAGACGAGACTGACGATATACGTGTAAAACGCGATGTTTAGAAAGTCGCGGACCGGGATATCGACACGGAACCACCAACCGACTTGATACTTTTGCACGACCGTGTTCAAGATGATGGCCAGAATCAAACCGGCGAGCGGCAGGAACGAGTCTTGAGAATAGAAGCCGAGACCGGTCACACCACCAAGTGCCAAGTAAACACCGGCTGGGATGGCAATCTCCAAGAAAGACGTGATGGCGTTCCAAGGATACGTGAAGCGGAAGCGTCGAAGCGCGACGCGCGGTTTCAAGTTGACGAACTGGAAGACGAGGAGACCAATCTGATTGACGAAAAGCGCCGTCTCGAAATCAAAAAACAAGAAAATGATGAGGACGATACTTTCCGAAAACGTGAAGTAGACGCCTTTCCGTTCGATGGAGTCCATTTGAAAAATGATGACAAGGAGCGCGATCAAGATGAACGGCAACGGCTCGATGGCGGGTATGTTCAATACGCCTGTGGCGAACAAGGTGATCGTCGATATGAGTAAAACACTCCATATGCTCCAACCAAGGACGGACATCTTGCGAAAATGGTTCATGGTTCCCTCCTATATGGGAAAATTCGATATGTATGGTAGGAGATTCGGCACATTCATGCCCGAGTCCTGCCTATTCATCATAATGGCGGAATTCTAGCATTGAGTCTATATGAAATATCCTCTATAATGAAATTGCTTTTCAACCACATAGACGAAAGTCGATGAAAAAGAGAGTAACGATCGTTCCGTCAACAAAGCGACCTAGGGATTGGTGAGAGCCTAGGCTGACAAACATCGCGAAACGCACTTTTGAGATGCTGCCCGAACCTTAGTAGGCGTAGCCGGGGGACCCCCGTTATCACCGATAAAGCGGTCTGCGTCAAGCAGGCAAGAAGAGTGGTACCGCGGGCCATCCCGTCTCTTTGCATCTGTGCAAAGGGCGTTTTTTTTATGAAAATTTTATAAGGAGGAATTGTAATGAGTTATGAACGCAAATATGCGGAAGCCTTGTCCCGTGTCATCGGGGACGAGTTGACGCTCGACCAAATTGAAGCTCTAATTGAAAAACCAAAACATGAGGCACACGGGGACCTTGCTTTCCCTTGTTTCCAACTCGCGAAAGCCTACCGGAAAGCGCCGGTCATGATCGCGACTGATATCGCGAACGATTTGAACGATGAATTGTTCACAAAAGTCGAGGCGGCTGGACCATACGTGAACGTCTTCTTGAGCCGTGACGTCGTGTCACAAGAAATCATCAACATGGTGCTCGACGAAAAAGCGGACTATGCGACGCACGCAACCCGCAACGAGACAATCGTGACCGACTTCTCGTCACCGAACATCGCCAAACCGTTCTCGATGGGACACCTCCGTTCAACGGTAATCGGGAACGCCATTAACCAGATCGCCCGTAAAAACGGCTACGACGTCGTTGGGGTCAACCACCTTGGGGACTGGGGGACACAGTTTGGAAAACTGATGGTCGCCTATAAAAAATGGGGCAACGAGGAAGCGGTACGTGAGCATCCGATTGCCGAATTGTTGAAGCTTTACGTTCACTTCCATGAAGAGGCGAAGACGCAACCGGAACTTGAGGACGAAGGGCGTGCTTGGTTCAAGAAACTTGAAGACGGCAACGAAGAAGCGACAGAGCTATGGACATGGTTCCGTGACGAGTCGCTCAAAGAGTTCCAAAAAGTATACGACTTGCTCGGCGTCGAGTTCGACAGCTTCCACGGGGAGGCGTTCTACAACGACAAGATGGACCGCATCGTCGCCATGCTCGAAGAGAAGAACCTTCTCGTCGAAAGTGAAGGGGCGATGGTCGTCTCACTCGAAGATGAGAACTTGCCGCCATGCTTGATTAAAAAGAAAGATGGCGCGACGCTTTACGCAACACGTGACTTGGCAGCGGCCGTTTATCGTCATGAGACGTATAACTTCGTCCAAGCGAACTACGTCGTCGGCGGCGAACAGGCGCTTCACTTCAAGCAGTTGTTCTCGGTCCTCCGTAAACTCGGCTACGACTTCGTCGACGGTATGCACCACGTGCCGTTCGGTTTGATTTTGCAAGAAGGGAAAAAGATGTCGACACGTAAAGGTCGCATCGTCCTGCTCGAGGAAGTGCTGAAAGAAGCGATCGAGAAAGCTCAAGGCAACATCGCCCAGAAGAACCCAGAACTTGCGAACGCGGACGATGTGGCACGTATGGTCGGTGTCGGCGCGGTCATCTTCCACGACTTGAAGAACGAGCGCATCAACAACATCGAGTTCGACCTCGACAGCATGCTCAAGTTTGAAGGCGAGACAGGCCCGTACGTGCAGTACACGAACGCGCGTGCGAACTCGCTCCTCCGTAAGGGCAACTACGACGGCTCGACATTCACGGGTGCGGATGACGACCACACGTGGGGCGTCGTGACGATGCTCAACGCGTTCCCACACGTGATCACACGTGCCCATGAGCGCCGTGAACCGTCGATTATCAGCCGTTACGTCCTCGACTTGGCGCAATCGTTCAACAAGTATTACGGCCATGTCCGTGTACTCGAAGAAGATGCTGGTAAACAGTCGCGTCTCGCCCTCGTCAAAGCGGTGACGATCGTATTGACAGAAGGACTCCGTCTGATCGGTGTTCAAGCTCCAGAAGAAATGTAAGCACAAATAAGGGACCCTTTTGAGGGGGTCCCTTTTCCTATGCCTTCATTCGTGTGACTGTCCGGGTTTTTGTATCGTACAAACACCATTCCCGGTCGAAGATGACGGCGCCGACGTTAATGACGTACCGTTTTTTCTTCAATGTGAACGGTTTCCCGATTTCCCAGGGAATCGAACGGCCTTTCCGGTAAATCCCCGGGATATGGCTGTGGCCGATAAAGACGAGCGGATACTTGCCTTTCTCGACGATCGGTTCCCAGTCCGGACTCCAGTTCACTTGATGGCCATGCAAGAACAACGCCTCATCGAGCGTCGTCTGTTCCGGTAATAATGAAATCCGCGTCTTAACTGGATGCGACACGACGAGCACCTCGTCAATCCGTTCTTCTTGATTGCCACGCAGGCTCGGGAACGTGAGCAGCGCCTCGTAATCCGGGTCGTACGTCACGACGTCGGACACTTCGTGGAACCGTTCGTTCCGTCGCTTTTTGCCAATGTGGCATTCATATAAATCGCCGAGGCAGAGGATATGCTCCGTCTCACGCCGGACCGACTCGAGGACGGCCTTCAAATCATCAAACGAGCCATGCGGGTCACTGATGATGGCGAGCTTCATCGGTAGTTCGTGAATTGGGCATCGACAGACAATTCGAGCTCACGGACGAGCTGCATGACGGCTTGGAGGTCATCGCGTGACTTGGCCGTCACACGGATTTGATCGTCTTGGATTTGCGACTTCACTTTCAACTTTGATTCTTTAATGGCGTTGTTGATTTTTTTCGCATCGTCTTTATCGATGCCGCTCTTCAACTTGACGCGTTGACGGACGGTGCCACCGAGGGCGCGCTCGATTTTTTGGTAGTCAAGGTTTTTCGTCGGCACGCCGCGCTTGATCAATTTCGAGATCATGACGTCCTTCAATTGCTCGAGCTTGTAGTCGTCATCCGATACGAGGACGAGGTCGCCGTTGTCGAGTGACATCTCACTCTTCGATCCTTTAAAGTCGTAACGGTTTAAAATTTCTTTCTCGGCGATTTGGATCGCGTTCTTCACTTCTTCCAGGTTCATTTCTGACACAATATCAAAAGAATTGTCTTTTGCCATGTTTCATCCATCCTTTACAAGGGTTTTGTTATAATGATAGCAGATTTGAAGTAGTGAAGGAGTGAAAGAGATGGAACATACTATCGATCAACAGACAAATGTAGATTTAGACCATATGGCGTATCACGGCAAAGACCTCGGGGTGACGTTTAAAGGTGATATCATCCGGTTGCGGGTCTGGTCGCCAGTCGCCGAAGAGATGACCGTAAAACTATACCGGACGCCGCGGGCACGAAAGTTCGAACGGATTGAGCTCGAACGGGCCGAGAAAGGGACGTGGGTCCTTGAACTCGACCGCGCTTCATTCGAAGGATATTTTTACGTGTTTGAAGCTACCGTCGAAGGCAAACGTGTCGAGTCGCTCGATCCGTATGCGAAAGTCGTCGGTGTCAATGGGAAGCGCGGGTGTCTGCTCGACCCGTCAGCGCTCAACCCGGACCATTGGGTCAAAGAACGTCCGCTTTTCCACTCTTCACAAGAGGCGGTCATTTATGAAGCGCACGTCCGTGATTTGACGAGCCATCCCGACAGCGGCGTCATGCATCGTGGCAAATTCCTTGGGATGACCGAGGTCGGCACGAAAACGCCGAACGGCTATCCGACCGCGCTCGACTATATCACCGCGCTCGGCGTCACGCACCTCCAACTCATGCCGTTCTTCGATTACGGTTCGGTGAACGAGTCGCGTGAGAGCGAGGCGAATTATAACTGGGGCTATGACCCGGTCCATTATTTCGCCGTCGAAGGTTCGTACGCCTCGTCTGCCGATGACCCGGCCGCTCGCATCATCGAGTTGAAGGCGATGATCCAGGCACTGCACGACCGTGGGATCCGTGTCATCATGGACGTCGTGTTCAACCATACGTATGATGCGTTGACGACACCGCTCGGTCAGTTCGTGCCCGATTACTATTACCGCTTGAACGAGGATGGAACGCTCGCCGATGGTTCGGCGTGTGGGAACGATACGGCTTCAGAGCGCGCGATGATGCGGAAGTTGATCGTCGAATGTGTCTCATACTGGGCGAAAGAGTTCATGATCGATGGCTTCCGCTTCGATTTGATGGGGCTCCATGACGTCAAGACGATGAACCAAGTCCGGAAAGCACTCGATCGCATCGACCCATCGATTCTCGTCACCGGAGAAGGTTGGGATCTCGACACGCCGCTCTCGGTCCGCAAGAAAGCGAACCAGCATAACGCCCATAAGATGCCACGTATCGCCCAGTTCAACGACGCGATTCGCGACGGCGTCCGTGGGGACGTGTTCATCGAGGACTTGCCAGGCTGGATCAGCGGCAACGCGGATATGACGGCGGACGTCAAGCGCGGCATTGCCGGCGCGGTGACAAGTCAGAGTTTTGCCGATGAACCGAACCAAGTCGTGAACTACGTTGAGTGTCATGACAACTTGACGCTTTGGGACAAGCTCGCCGTTACGAACCCGGACGATGACGAGACGACACGTCGTCGCCGGCATCGCCTCGCGACAACGATCGTCATGCTCGGTCAAGGCATCCCATTCTTGCATAGCGGTCAAGAGTTCTTCCGAACAAAAGATGGGGACGAGAACAGCTTTAACTCGGGTGAGGTCGTCAACCGCTTGGACTGGACACGGGCCGAGCAGGAGACGCCGAGCGTCGAATACGTGAAGGGATTGATCAGTTTGCGCAAACAATATCCGTTGTTCCGTCTCGAGAACACGGAGCAGATTCGCAAACATTTGCGCTTCTTCGATGAAGAAGAAGGGGTGATCGCCTTTGAACTGAGTCGCCACGTCGAAGGGTATGTCGAACGTCACCTCGTCTACCATAACGGGCTCGAGGAAGCGGTCGAGGTGAAGCTGCCGGCCGGTAAGTTCGAGGTCCACGTTGAAGACCATACCGTCAATTTGACAGCGCCGCGCCTCCTTGAAGAACGACACGTCACTGTGGCACCGCTCTCGACGCTCGTCGTGACGGAACGCCGCCCGGATTACAGCAAATATGCGGTCGCCGGCGGGGCTGCCCTTGCGATCCTTGGTCTCTGGTACGTCGCGAAAAAACGCAAGAACAAACAGCAGTAACCAAAAAAAAGGAGACGTCATTCCGTCTCCTTTTCCTCGTTCGTTTCAGTTTTGGCTGCCTCCAGTTCCATCATCTTCTTCACGATGATGTGTTTTGGCATATGCATGAGCTCCTCGAGCGGAATGTTCAGCTTTTTAGCAAGCTCGACCGCCGTCTCGGGAGAGAGTTGAAGTGGGCGCATTGAGGTTCCTCCTTTCACATTCAGGGTATGCTAATGCCAGTATACAGGAAAATCAGGCGCATGGAGAATGTGTTCTGTGAACACATTCAAAATCGAAAAATGCGTGGGGCGTTGCTAAGCTGAAACTAGGAAGTGATCAAATGTACAAACAAGTAGCAGACTATCAATTTCATCAAACGGTTGAATGGTTGGAGCGCGTTGGTGGAGGATGGATGTTGTATTTGGCGCAAACCGGTTTTCTGTTTTTTGACGAGACGTTCCAAATCCGATGGGAACTCGAGTGGAAATGGGCACCGTGCGCACTATATATTGAACCTCATGGCAGACGAGCCGTCGCGCTGTTTCGGGATTTACAGACATACGGAGTCATGGATTTAACAAACGGGACGATGGAACGTCATCCGATCCCACGGACGTTTCATGACGATTGGTTCAGTAACCTGCACCACTGGTCAGGAGACGACCTGTTTCTTTACTCGGCCGAATCAGACATTGTCGCTTTGAACTTGAACGACCACACGTTCCGGTATAGCCGCTACGAAGAGGTCCCCGAGTTCGGGAGTATCATCGAACTTGCCTATCAGCCGACCTATGATTTCGAACGATTCACGGCACCGGGCCTCGTGACGCTGTACGACGAACCGAATCAACAGTTCGTGGTCGAGAATGTTGCGTCGAGCGCGTCTTGGATGATTCCATACGGAGGTGACCGCGATTTGGCCATCGTCGATCAAATCGGCGAGACGACCGCGATCACATCGATGACGTCGTTCCAACTGTTTGAACGCGATCGCGAAGTGTTCTCGTCTGAAGTGTGTGCTGAAACTGAATTACTGAAAGTCGTCTTATTGGACGAACCGGGCGACCGACTTGTCGTCTTGTCAACGCCACGCCGCTTTTGCCATAGTTGGCTTCAAGTGTTCGAGCGTTGATGCTCCTGGACCAGACCATGGTTCAGGATTTTTTTACGAAGACTTGGTGAATCCCGAAAAAAACGGGAACAGTCTTCTTAGATGGAGAGGAGTGGACAGGGATGGAACGATTAGGACAAGCGTTAGTCCGATGGCGCTACGCTGTCGTGTTGATTTGGACGGTTTTACTCGCGGTATCGGTATATTTCGGATTACAGTTGCCAAGTGAACTGCGCGGCAATGGATTTGCGATTCAAGACGGGCGCTTCGCCCAAGTGGAAGATACGTTGAACGACCGGTTCGACCGGGCCGGTGCCTCGATGATCGTCTTGTTGGAAGGTGGTGACCTTGATATGGTCATCGAGCAGCAACGCGATCGACTCGTCGAAGTCGATGGGGTCGATGGCGTGATCACGCCAGCCGAGAATCCGGAGGCACGCGATGGGGACGTCGCCTATTTATTGCTCGAGTTCGAGGACTACGATACGGCCGAGACGTCGATTGAAGACGTCCGCAGCGCCTTGATTCGAGATACGGATACAGACGTGCGATTGACTGGAGAGCCGGTCTTCGCGGATGACTTGAACGAGGCGTCAAAGAATGACTTGATTCGGGCCGAGTTGATTGGAATCCCGGTCGCGTTGCTCGTCCTCTTGCTCGTCTTCGGGACGCCGCTCGCCGCAGTCATGCCATTATTCGTCGGTTTAATCACGTTCATCGTGGCAGCGGGCTCGCTATTCTTCTTTGCCCAGACGATGGAACTGTCTATTTTCGTGTTGAATGCGGTCGCGATGATTGCCATCGCGCTCGGCATTGATTTCTCCTTATTGCTCGTCAACCGGTACCGGGAAGAGCTCGCGAAAGGGAAGTCACGTGAGGCGGCCATCGTCCGAACGGTCGCGACGGCTGGACGCTCGATTCTATTCTCAGGACTTTGCGTCTTCGTCGGACTGGCTGGGTTGTTGTTCATCCAAGTCGACGTGTTCCAAGCGATTGCCCTCGGTGCGTTGATTGCCGTCGCCGGTGCGGTCTTGTCCGCGCTCACATTGTTGCCGTCTGCCCTGTACATCGTCGGAGACACGATCAATAAAGGACGGCTCGTCAAGACGAATGAGACGCGCTCGGAAGTGCGATGGCAGAAGTTGGCCCGCTTCGTCATGAGACGTCCCGTCACGATGACGCTCGTCGCGCTCTTGCTGCTACTGCCAAGCCTCTGGTTCGTCCGTGACCTCGAACTGAACATCCCGGACGCCGATGCGCTCCCGACCTCGTACGAGTCACGGGCCGCCCTTGAGCGGTGGGACGACGTGTTCGGAGAGACGTCGACCGATGCGGTGCTCTTGTTTGAGACGAATGACTTGACCGATTCGATGATTCTCGATGAATTGACCGCACTCACTGATGAGCTATCCGAGGATCCGATTGTCGACAACGTCACGACGTTCTTGACGGCATCCGGTCTCGAACCAGCCGAGTTCCAACAACTCGCTGAAGCGGCACCAGAGCAACTTGAGGCGTTCGAACGTCTCGTCACGCTTGAAGGAAATACAGACCTTGCCCTCGTCAACGTCAGTTTCAACGTCCCGCCGAGTGATAAGGACGCGCAGGCGTTCGTCCGTGATTGGCGCGACAAAGGTTTCGATGTCGGAGGGCCGGCCGCGTTCAACGAAGAAATTTATGAAGAGATTTATGACAGCATCCCGTATGCGGTCGTGACTGTCATCTTGGCGACGATGGTCATTCTCATGTGGGCGTTCCGCTCGGTCTTGATTCCAATTAAGGCGATTATCATGAACGTGCTCGGTCTCGGGGCGACGTTCGGGCTGCTCGTCATCATCTTCGAATCGGGTTACGTGTATGACGCCGAGACGATCAGTATTTTGACCCCTGTATTTATCTTCTCGCTCGTATTTGGCCTGTCGATGGACTACGAAGTGTTCCTCGTCTCACGGATCGAAGAATATTATCGGGAGACCGGGGATAACGACTATGCGACGGAGATGGGGCTCGCCAAGACGAGTAAAATCATCACGTCGGCCGCTGTCATTATGATCGTCGTCACGGGAGCGTTCGCCTTCACCGGCGTCAGCCCAATCAAACAGCTAGGTGTCGGCATCGCGCTCGCCATCTTCATCGACGCGACAATCATTCGCATCTTGCTCGTACCGTCTTTGATGAAAGTGTTCGGGGACTGGAACTGGTGGTGGTTCGGGAAGAAAGATTTACCGAAACGTAATCTACACTAAATATACATTTAATGAAATAGTCTTGAAAATGTGTTAAAATAGTTTCATGATTACACGCAATTTGGGAAAGGAAGGTCTTTATGGATACCGAGAGGACATGGCCTCTGTTTCAATTGCCGGACTTCTAGCGTTGAGTTTTTACAAGCGACATCAATGTAAAAATCAACAAACGGAAGATCGGAGATGGAACAGATGGAACCGCGGCTACGACTGAGGATCCTCCTCTCCGTTGAAAACGGGGAGGACAATCGGAATGAAACGAGTTGCTACCATAGTGCTCGGAACGCTGATCATGGCGTTCGGTTATTATTATTTGAATGAACAGTTTGGTTTGGCAGAAGGGGGCTTCGTCGGGCTAGCATTGCTCGGCCGCTATTTATTTGATATCGATCCAGCGATCTCGATGATCGTACTCGATATCCCCTTCTTTTTAATTGCCCTTTGGTGGAAGGGCTGGCGCTTCGTCGGACAAGCCGTGCTTGCCGCCGCGTCGTTATCGCTCAGTTATGCGATGTGGGACCGATTGGATTTACTCACATTCGACATTCAAGTCTGGCCGGCAACGTTGTTTGCCGCCATCGCGAGCGGGATTGTGACCGGTTACGGTCTCGGTCTGGTCTTGAAGTCAGGCGGGGCGACCGGAGGCGACGATTTATTCGCACTCGGCCTATCAAAATGGACCGGCGTATCGGTCGGGACGATTCTCGTCATATTTGATGTGATCGTCTTGGCGATTTCGCTCATCTATTTGCCGCTGTCGAACGCGCTTTATACGCTTCTCGCGGTCTCGATCGCAGGTCGTGTCGTCACGAAAATGTTGACGGACGATGTGGTCGAAGTAACCGTGCCAAGTGTGACCAAACTAAAAACAAAAAACGATCTCGCGTGAGATCGTTTTTTTAATGGCGTATTTAAAGGAGCTTGTCATTACTTACTTCTCGATTGAACTCGCAATCTTTAGTAACTCTTCTTTTGAAAGACGACTCCCTGAATAGTCGATTGCGTATTCAACATTTTCGTATTGCCAACTAACCATTTTTGTTTGATCAACTTCTGTATAATATCCGCTCGAGCCATCCGATAACTTGATCGACTCGTCCCAACTAGTGACGTGATTCCAGCCTAGGTTTGTCGTGGCCCATATCGTCAACGATTCGACGTCGTTCTCGTATACAAGTTTGACTTGACTCAAATTGACGACATTGGAGTAGTGATTCGTTGTTTCGATTGGGAGATAATTAGGTTCATTGACTTCGAACGGAACGAACGATGTCGTGAATGTGAGTGGTAATGGAGCCCTTCCGGCAATCAGAAGAATAAAAATCAAGCCAAAAATGACTTTGAATATGGGACGGCTGGTTCTTTGATTTGGTTGACGGGTCACTGTTCTGTCTCCTCTCATTCGAATCACTTCTAGCATACCGAAATAAAATTCTAAATAGACAATCGTTTTATGTAACAGGGACATGAGAAATCGAATATGCGGAGAACAGTAACAAACGTCACAGCGCTTTCTGGAGCTGTTGCTCTACACTAAACATAGAAGGAGGGAGTCACATGACATGGATGATTCCAAAACAGCACGGCGCCTGGTCGATGCTGATCTTACCGTTCTTACTCGGCGGTATCGTCGGAGGGTGGACGCTCGCGCACATCCCGTTCGCGATCGCTTGGTTATTCGTTTATATGGGCACGTTTTTCTTGTTCCAATACATCAAGCAACGGAAGAAGTCTAAGGAACTGTTGCGTACGGTCGTGGCGTATTTGACGATTGCCACCGTCGCCGCCGTCCCGGTGTTTCTGTCCGAGTGGCGTCTCGTCTGGTTCGTCCTCGCCATGATCCCGTTCGGACTCGTCAACGCCTATTTCGCCAAAATCAAAGACGAGCGCAACGTCTGGAACGACGTCAGCGCCGTCACTTCATTTTGTATCGGCGGGATGGCGAGTTATTATCTCGGGGCACGGGTCTTGGACGAGACAATGATGTGGATGTTCGTCTTGCCGTACTTATATTTCCTCGGAAGTATCTTTTTCGTCAAGACGATGATTCGAGAGAAAAAAAGTCTATTCTATCGAAACGTATCATGGGGGTATCACTCCTTGCTTGTCGCCATCTTCATCGCGTTCGGCTATCCGGTTTTGGCACTCGCTTACGCGCCAAGTCTCGTCCGGGCGGTCGCGTTCTACGGCAAAAAGATCCCCATCATGAGGATCGGGATCGTCGAAATCGCCAACTCGGTGTTTGTGCTCGGTTGTCTCAGCTGGTATTTATTTTCTTAAGAAGGGGCGACCCTTCTTTTTTTAATCGCTTGAAGCGCTGCTAGAGATGATGGCGACAGTCGTCGCGGCCGTTGCTGCCTGTTGCATGGCGAGCAGGTGGGCGAACGTCCCGTGTAACAGTAAATCGCTCGCGTCTTCCTTGATGTTGTTTGCCGCGACGAGTTGCAGGGCGACCGTCAACGCGTGGGTGTGGAACCAGCGATGCTTTTCCTTCTCGGCGTTCGTGATTTCGATCAGGTCGCGCTCGTCGTTGTCGTTCGGAGCCGCGACGATGGCCAAGAGGGCGAGCGCTGGCAGATGCTCGTTTTTGACAGCGATTGTTTGTCCTTGGAGCCGCGTGCGCCACTCGAGCAGGCGGTTGATGACCTCGTCTGAAGGCAAGTCGCTAAAAGCAAGTAGATGGGAGACGAGTTGGAGCTCGTTTGAGCGGGGCAACTCGGCTTTCAACGCTTCGTAATACGTCTCGATTCGTTCATTTAGCGCAACATGGTCATCGAACGCTTGAACGAGGACGAGGGCAGACAAGAGATCTTCTTCGCTCGTCAGCCAAGGATGGTTTCGTTTGAACGTTTGATAGAGTGTGCTTGCCTCATCGAGCCGGCGCTCGGGCTCATCGACGTTGATCAGTTGGCTCGCGATAAAGGGCCGCAACATACTGAAACGGAAGTGCTTCCGGTCGAGTAACGTATCGAGCCGGAGTGCCTCGTCGATGGCCGGTTCGATGTCTTCGTACTTGGCATCGAGAAACGACAGCCAGACAAAATTAGTACTGCCGCGAAATTTCGAGAACATGCCGGTCTTCTGTTTCAGAACCGCTTGAGCGTGTTCGAACCGTCCCGAATCGAACGGGGTATCGTGCATGGCATAGTTGATGGCCATCAAACGTCGGAAATCATCGGTGAACCACTTTGTCGCTCCCTTGATTCCTTCGAGTGCTTCGAGGTAACGGGTGTAACGTGTCATCATCAGCAATTCCTCCTTTTGCTCCTTATACGAGTACAATCGAAAGAATGATTCAAAAACAGCCGCCCTGGATTCGTCCGGGGCGGCTGTTTGTTATTGGACTTGCGTATACAACTTCTGCATGTACTCGTTCACTTCATCGGCCGCTTGGAACATCATGAATGAATGTTGCAAGATGATCTCTGGCGAGAAGCCGAGGTCGAGGTCGAGCGTCGAGGCGAGCGTGACATCACGGTCGCTATCGAGTACGCAACGGAAGTATTTGAATTCTTGGTTGAACTCGTTCAAGGCGTTAAGAATCGGTAGGTCTTCCACGTAGTCCGGCACGTGTGTGACTGTCGCGGCATAAAGTTCCGCATCCGTCGTCTTTTTATTGAAGGCGATAATCATAACGGGCTGAGCCCCGGATTTAGTCGTTTCACGCGTCAAGAATGTGACGTGCGTTTCAGTCTCGCTCTCTTTGAACGTCATATTGCGTTCAGCGACGAGCGCTTTAAATGATTCTACTTTTTCTTCGAAGTTCACAAACAAGTCCCCCTTAAAAGTCGTTACTCTAACTTTCTCCCATTTGCGGAGGGAAAGCAAGGGGAACTAGCGTTTCATCAACATTTTGATGGCTTCTTCGACGGTTTCTGACGTATCTTCGCCATCTTCTTGGGCGGTGATGATGCACTGCTCCAAGTTCTTCGCGACGATGATGGTCGAAGCACGGTCGAGTGCCGAACGAGCCGCGCTCAACTGCGTCACGACGTCGCGGCACTCTTTCCCTTCTTCCATCATACGGATGATGGCCCGGATTTGTCCTTCGACTCGTTTCATCCGGTTCAATACTTTCGCATCGTATTGATACTGTTCCATTAGATTCACCTCTATATTCAAATCGTTCAGTAACCCAACTATTTATTGTGTAGTCTCATCTTAATACGTGGGGGAGTATGTGTCGAGCCACAACGTTTGAGATAAAGATTTTTTGAAAGTTTACCGTTTCGTCAAACAAATCCCTTGCAATCAAATACCATAGGGGGTATATTTATGACGTGGAAGCGATATGTTCAATGAATCACAAACTTTCGTCGGACGCCCGCTACCAAGATGACGAATAAATAAGTGAAACATCCTAGATTAAAAGGATGGGTAAATGAACATGAAAGCATCTGCTTTAAAACGTCAAATGGATTTTGAAGTACCAGTGAACATCGTCGACGTTCGTGAACGTGACGAGTTCCAAGAAGCGCACATTGCTGGCGCGAGCAATTATCCGCTATCTGAAATTTCGGAATGGATCGAGACACTCGACCCTGAAGAAGAATACATCGTTCTCTGCCGTTCAGGTGCTCGCAGCACGCAAGCAACTTGGCAAATGGAAGCGAAAGGTTATAAAGTGATCAATATAGAAGATGGCTTGATGAGCTGGCCTGGTGAAGTCGTCAAAGGAGGAAATGAGCAATGAGTAAAAAAATCGTAATCGTCGGTGGAGTCGCCGGTGGCGCTTCAGCAGCCGCACGCCTTCGTCGCTTAAACGAAGAGAACCAAATCGTCATGTTCGACCGGGGCGAATACATTTCGTTCGCGAACTGTGGTCTTCCATATTACATTGGTGACGTGATTCAAGATCGTCAAAAATTGCTCGTCCAAACGGTCGAGGGCATGAATAAACGTTTCCAACTCGACATCCGCAACTTGACGGAAGTGACAAAAATCAACCGTGCCGAGAAGACGGTATCGGTGAAAAACGTTAAGACGGGCGAAACATACGATGAGTCGTACGATGTACTCGTCTTGTCACCAGGAGCGAAACCAATTCGTCCGAACATCCCTGGAATTGAAGAAGCAGAAGACATCTTCACGCTCCGCAACATTCCGGATACGGATAAAATCCGCAGCTACGTTGACGACAAAGCGCCGAAACACGCGACAGTCATCGGTGGCGGTTTCATCGGGATCGAAATGGCTGAAAACTTACGTGAGCGCGGCGTCGAGGTCACGCTCGTCGAGATGGCCGACCAAGTTATGACACCGCTCGATCGTGAGATGGTATCACCTGTTCACGAACACATGCGTCTCCATGGCGTCGACCTTCAACTTTCTGACGGTGTCGATTCGTTCTCTGAGAAAGGGAAACGTGTCCACTTGAAGAGCGGTCGCGTCATCGATACCGATATGGTCGTCTTGTCAATCGGCGTCGTGCCAGAATCGTCAATCGCAACGGAAGCAGGACTTGAAACAGGCATCCGCGGCGCCATCCGCGTCAACGAGAAGATGCTCACGTCAGATCCGAACATTTACGCGATCGGAGATGCTGTCGAAGTACTCGATTATATCTTTAAAGAGCCGACGGTCGTTCCGCTTGCATGGCCGGCCAACCGCCAAGGCCGTCTTGTCGCTGATATCATCAACGGTCGTGACGTTAAATACAACGGAACGATGGGGACTGGGATTGCCAAAGTATTCGATATGACAGTTGCTTCGACAGGTTGGAACGAAAAACGTTTAACAGCAGCTGGTAAAGAATTCGAAGCCGTTCACGTGCACCCGGGTTCACATGCGGGTTATTACCCAGGATCGACACCAGTATCACTCAAACTCTTGTTCCATCCGACGACAGGTGAAATCTACGGGGCGCAAGGCGTGGGGATGAACGGCGTCGATAAACGAATCGATGTGATTGCGACAGCGATGAAAGGTGGCTTGACGGTCCTTGACCTTCCAGACCTTGAACTCAGCTACGCACCACCGTTCAGCTCAGCGAAAGATCCAGTCAACATGATCGGTTACGTCGCGTCGAACGTCGTCCTCGGCGATAACGAAGTCGTGCACTGGAACGAGATTGACGAGTTGGTCCAAAACGGCGCGACATTGCTCGACGTCCGTGACGAGTCAGAACATGAACTTGGCAAAATTCCTGGTTCAATCAACGTTCCGCTCAACTCGCTACGCGATCATTTGGACAACTACAGCAAAGACGAAACGATTTATGTGACGTGCCAAGTCGGGCTTCGCGGATATCTCGCATCCCGTATCTTGCGTCAAAACGGCTTCAAGGTGAAAAACTTGAGCGGTGGCTACAAAACATGGTCACAAGTAAAACGTGATTTTGATGCCATTGAGGCAGGCACGAAGGCAGAGAGTGAGACTGCCGCAACAGTAACGGAGGAGGCACCGCCAGCAATGACAAATGAACCAGTCGGGGAACCGATTTTCCTAGATACATGCGGTCTGCAATGCCCGGGACCAATTTTAGAAGTAAATAAAAAAGTAGCCGAGCTCGGCGAAGGCGAGACGCTTCGTGTCCTCGCGAGTGACCCTGGTTTCTTTGCAGACATCGAAGCATGGGCTAAGAAAACCGGCAACAAGCTCGTCTCGAAACAGTTCGTGAACGGTCGCGTGGAAGCAATTCTTCAAAAAGGTAATGGTCCTGCGGCTGTACAAGCAGGGGCACCAGCGACAGACGGCGCATCGATGGTCGTCTTCAGCGGAGATCTCGACCGCGCGCTCGCTTCGTTCATCATCGCCCAAGGTGCGGCGGCGATGGGCAAAGACGTGACGATGTTCTTCACATTCTGGGGACTCAACGTCATTCGTAAGCCAGATGCACCGGAAGTGAAGAAACAAGGTCTCGAGAAGATGTTCGGCATGATGATGCCATCGCATGCGGGTGAACTTCCACTCTCGAACATGAACTTCGGTGGAGTTGGTCAAAAGATGATGAAAAAAGTGATGAGCGACAAAAATGTGCCATCACTTGACGAAATGATCAAATCGGCTCAAGAAGCAGGCGTCAAAATGGTCGCTTGTACGATGTCGATGGACGTCATGGGAATCAAAGAAGAAGAGTTGATCGACGGCATCGATCTCGGTGGTGTGGCAGCATACCTCGGGGCGGCTGAAGGCGGCAACTTGAACCTCTTCATCTAATCAAATGATGCAGGATGGGCGATCGGTCACTTGACCGGTCGCTTTTTCTGTTGTTCGACAGCTCATGTGAAATTTGTCGAAAAAAGATTGCAATTCTTAGACGTTTTTCCTATAATTCTACTCATGTAAAGAAAGTTGACATAACTTTTTCTTATAACTCATACATACACGGAGGATTTAAAGATGGAGAAATTCGTAGAAGGTCTCGTTTCATCAGCCAACGACTTGCTTTGGTCATCAGTGCTAATCGTTGTCCTTGTCGCCTTAGGTTTGTACTTCACCGTCCGGATGGGGTTTGTCCAGTTCCGGATGTTGCCTGAAATGTTCCGCCTCTTGTTCAAAGACGGCATGAAACGTGAACAAGGCCAAGTCTCGTCATTCCAAGCGTTCGCGATCGGGACAGCAGCCCGCGTCGGAACGGGTAACATCGCCGGTGTCGCGACAGCAATCGCGCTCGGAGGTCCAGGAGCCGTCTTTTGGATGTGGCTCATCGCCCTCATCGGATCGGCTTCGGCGTTCGTAGAAAGCACGCTCGCACAAGTCTACAAGATTCGGGACGGACGCACATGGCGTGGAGGCCCGGCGTACTATATGGAGCGCGCCCTCGGTCAACGTTGGCTGGGGATCTTGTTCGCAATTCTCATCACGTTCTCGTTCGGATTCGCCTTCAACTCGGTGCAGTCGAACACAATCTCGCTCTCGATGAGCAATCAGTTCGGCGTGAGCACGACGACAGTCGGTCTCGTCTTGGCCGTCGTCACAGCAATCGTCATCTTCGGTGGGATTCAGTCGATCGCCGTGCTCTCGAGTATCATCGTCCCGGTCATGGCCGGTGGCTATATCTTGCTCGCAGGATGGGTCATGATTTCAAACGCATCATTATTGCCGGAAGTGTTCGGTTTGATCTTCTCAGAAGGCGTGTTCGGTCTGCAGCAACTGTTCGGCGGTGCCATCGGAGCGATGGTGCTCCAAGGAATTCGTCGCGGTCTCTTCTCGAACGAAGCCGGAATGGGTTCTGCCCCGAACGCGGCGGCGACAGCGGAAGTATCGCACCCGGTCAAGCAAGGCTTGATTCAATCGTTCAGCGTCTTCGTTGATACGCTTCTCGTCTGTACGTCGACAGCGATGATCATCTTGTTGTCAGGTGTAGCCGGATCGGAGTCGTTCGCAGGTGTTGAATTGACACAAGCGGCGCTTACGGCTGAGATTGGTCCGATGGCGACATCGTTCCTCACGATCGCGATTTTCTTGTTCGCGTTCAGCTCGATTCTTGGAAACTACTACTACGGTGAGACGAACATCCAGTTCATCTCGGATAAAAAGATTTACGTCACGCTCTACCGCATCGGTGTCGTCGGTATGGTCCTCTTCGGAGCCGTCCGTTCGGCCGGTCTCGTCTGGTCGATTGCGGACGTGTTCATGGGCCTTATGGCGCTCGTCAACTTGTATGCGATTTTCCGTCTCGCGAAAGTCGCTCGTCTCGTCCTCGACGATTACTTGGAGCAACGCCGTCAAGGTGATGACCCGGTATTTTACGCCGATTCGATCGACAACTTGCCAGGCCGCGAGTACATCGAGGCTTGGGAGACGGCAGAAGAGGAAGAAGTCAAGACAGGCACGATTCGTTCATAAGCGACAAACCGTCTACGAAAACACGTAGGCGGTTTTTTTGCGCCTAAAAGATGGGTAAACTGAAGAAAAGGGGGGCGTTCAATCATGGAGACGACACATTATATACGCATTTCCCCAGAAGTATGGGTCTCGTTCGGGCAAGACCCGGAAATGATTTTAGATTGGCTGTTGCACGTTCACGCTCAACAGCGTGACACGTATGAGACGTTGACGCTCCCGAACATTGAACGGTTCCAAAAAATTCTCGGGCAAATCGAAGTCTATATCGATGGGGATGACACGTATAACTTGGAGATGGCGGTCATTGGGGAAGAGTTGATCGTCAACGAGAAGCAGGCGGTCGTCGTCGGGATTTTGACGCCGCAACTGCTCCACATCGTCAAAGACGCGATGAACGCGTTCACGAAAGAGGGTGTCGCCGACATGGCGTTCGTCGACCATGAAGGCCTCGATGATGTATGGCTCAAATGGACGTTGCTGAAACGATTCTGCGAAGAAGCGATTGAACGGGATGAGCTCGTATTGATTTATTATGAGTAAGATCGTCTAAATGGTATAATTAGGAAAGATGTCAGTCACTTCTAGTCTCGATTCACGTGAACTAATGGGGAAGAAGTGCTACAAGTGTGATGATCATGGAGGTTCGCTGAATGTTATCTTGGTTAGGTATAACGAATGCAGATGAGACAAATCAAACTGAACGTCAATTTTTCGCGAATGTGAAGAAAAAAACGATTACTTTAATTCTACTTACGGCTTTAATCGCACTCTATGGCGTTAAGGTTTTGTTAACTTACCTAATCCCGGCCTCATATTTGGCCGACCCAATTGTCGCCGTTTTACCAGGTACCGTAGGCGTTTTGGTTTCTATAGTCTACGTCTTGGTCGCGGAACGAATTCTACAGGACAACGCCAAATGCTAGTCATACCATTTAGACAAAAAAACTCGACGCCGCAGCGCCGAGTTTTTTGTCTTATTTCAATGTCGTCTCAAGCGCTTTGACGTTCTCGCGCATGAGATCGAAGTAACTCTTGTCTATCTGTTCTTTCGTGACCGATTCCAAGTTATAGATCGTCACCGTCTCCGCGCCGATTTCGTTTTGAACGACCTGGGCGACTTTCGGTGTCACCGTGTCCTCGAAGGCGATGTATTTCAAGTCGTGAAGTTGAGCCTCTTCGATGACGCGCTTCAACGCCTGTTGTGACGGTTCTTCCGAAGGCGTGAGACCTGCGATTGGGAGTTGGTCAAATCCGTAGCGCTCTGCTAGGTAGCCATAGGCTGCGTGCGTCACGAGTAGCTCTGACTTCGAACCGCCCTCGACTGCCGCTTTCAGCTCGGCGTCGAGCGTGTCGGCTTCTTCTTTAAAGGCGCTCAAGCGATCCACGAACTCGTCTTTATAGTCAGGGGCCTGTTCACTGAAGGCCGCTTCGACCGCTTCGGCCATCGAGACAGCATTCATTGGATCGAGCCAGACGTGTGGGTCGTATTGACCGTGGTTATGGCCGTCATCTTCACTATGACCGGCTTCTTCCTCAGCATGGTCATCGTCATCATGTCCGTGCTCGTCTTCTTCACTATGCTCGTCCTCACCGTGGACGTGGACCGTGTCATCAGCCGATAAAAGGGTGATGTCTTCGGCTGTTTTCACGAATGTGACGTTCTCATTGGCCAAGCTTTTCTCCATCGACTCGACGTATGGCTCGAGGTCATGGCCGACAGTCAAGAACAAGTCCGCTTCGGCGATGTCTGTCATTTGCTTTGAGGTCGGCTCATATGTGTGCGGGTCTGCACCAGGTGGGATGACCATCTCGACGCGGACGCGGTCTCCGCCAATCTCCTCGGCGAATGATTTCAACGCGAACGTCGACGCATATACGGTCAACTGGTCGTTGGCTTCCTCTGTGGCACCGCCCTCTTCATTGCTTGCGCAACCACCTAATAAAAGTGTCCCGGCAGCGGCGACACCTAACAGTTTTTTGTTCATAACCCTCTCCACCTGTCCTCTCTATATAAAACCTTTAAATCGTAACCGTTACGTTCTGAGACTGCGTTTTATATTATAGGGGGCGAATGCGAACACGTCAAGTCCGACTTCAGATGGATGGTTTTTCGAGAAAAAGGGAATATGATTAAAAAAGAACGAGGAGTGGATGTATATGAGAAAGGAGACCGCCTGGTTCGTCGGTGGTGCGGCGCTCGCGGCCGCCACCGCAGCCGGGGCAAGCGTATGGAACCAATACGGATCGCTCGTGCGTTGGCAAGAGCCTGAGTTGCCGGTGTGTCCCTCGACCCGTAAACGCCGGACTCACACGTACAAGATTGTCAATGACCGTCCGCTCCAATTTGATGTGTACTACCCACCCGGCGAAGGACCATTTCCGGTCGCAGTCTATGCACACGGCGGGGCATTCGTTCGAGGGAATCGAGGCATGGTGACGTTGTTCCATCCATTGCTCGACCACTTCCTCGCCAAAGGATTCGCGGTCATCAGCATCGATTATCGTCTGTTCGAGGACGGGGTCTATTTCCCGGACAACATCATCGACGTCTCCGATGCGCTTTGCTATCTCAAACAACACGACGGTCTGCTCAATCTTGACATCGACAAATTGATTGTCTGGGGCGACTCGGCAGGCGCGGCCCTTGTCCTTGCGACAGCACTCGACCGAAGCAAGCAGTTTATAGGAGAACTCGGCGATGACGTGCCGCCGGTGAAAGGTGTCATCGCCCTTTATCCGCCGACGAACTTCTTGTTGTTCAAGTTCATCCAGACGTGGCTCGCCCATTTGAAGTTTTACGAAGGTAGTCGTGAGGCGTGGCGCGAACTGATGGTGAAGTGTTCTCCGGTCACGCATCTGTACGATGATGCCCCGCCGATTCTCCTTTTGCATGGGAAGAAAGACCCCATCGTTCCGTTCGGGCAAGCACTCCATTTCGTGGAGCATGCGAGCGAGGTCGGCGCGAACGTGCAATTGATTTCTTTTCCGAACGGCACCCATTCGTTAGCGAGTTTCCTCCAATCCGATAACCCGATCAAAGAAACACAACTCATGGTCCGGATCGATCGTTTCATCGATGACGCGATGATGTGACGTTGCGCTTTTTTTCAAAGATGGTACGATGGGGTAGGATTGAGGAATCAAAAAGGAGTGACTCGCGTGACAGAACTTTGTTTGGTCCGACATGGTCAGACCGATTGGAATTTTCAAGAAATCATTCAGGGGCGGGAAGATATCCCGCTCAACGCACTCGGACATCGGCAGGCCGAAGAGAGTGCGGCCTTTTTAAGCCAAGAATCATGGGACGTGATCGTCGCGAGCCCGCTTTCGCGAGCGATGGATACGGCCCGCTACATCGCAGAGGCGTGCGGCATTGACCCAGGCGTGATTATTCAGGACGAACGGTTCATCGAGCGTGAGTTCGGTCATGCGTCGGGAAAACCGGTGCCTGGCATTTACGAAGCTGTCCAAGCCGATGATCAAGACCGCGTCCCGGGTCTCGAGTCAGAAGATGAGATGCGGGCCCGGGTCTTGAGCGGCATGGAAGACATCGTCGAGGCACATGCTGGAAAACGTATCATCGTCGTCTGTCATTCACATGCAATTAAAGCCGCCTTATCGGCGATTGACGACACGTATACGTTCCGCCACGCCATGCGCAACGCCTGCTCGAACTATATCGAATATCAAGATGGTCAGTTCGTGGTCAAGGCGGTCAATGTCGCCGACCATATTACGAATGTGATCGTCGCGAAGTGAGGAGAAGCTCATGACGACATTGCTCTGGATTTTCATCATCGCATCGTTTGTTGTCGCGTTCGCGGGTCTGATCTATCCGGTCATCCCGAGCGTCTTGTTCTTATTCATCGGTTATATGATTTACGGTTTTGGATTCTCGTTCGAGCCGCTCACATGGACGTTTTGGCTTTGGCAAACCGTATTTTTGATCTTCTTGTTCGTAGTCGACTATATCGTCACTCGGGCGACGGTCGATAAACGAGGCGGTTCCGAACGGGCGAAGTGGGGAGCGACGATCGGATTGATCGCAGGTCCGTTCATCTTCCCGCTCGTCGGCGTGCTCATCTTCCCGTTCATCTTCGCGTTTCTAGCGGAGCTCACGCTCGGTAAATCGACGCGTGAGGCGTGGAGTATCGGTGTCGGGACGGTACTTGCTTTCCTTGGCAGTACAATGCTCAAAGTCGTCGGAATGACGATGATGGTCATCTTGTTTTTCATCTACATTTGAGGCGGAGAAATTTCTTCGCCTTTTTGGGTTGAGATATTTGAAAAAACGGGGAAAGAAAAACAAGACCGTTCGACTTATTCGAACGATCCTGTCTTAACGAGCTGAGTGAAGGCGGAGCGGCTGAACGACTGCTGTTGCTCCATTTGTTTTTCGAAGAAGGACGGTTTGAGTTCGGCGTGGGCCACGCCTTCAGAAATCAACGAATCGAGCACTTGCTTCGTCGGATCTTGTTTCGGCATCAGCATGAGCCCTTCCGCGACGAACGTGTGATGGTCGCTGAGCGACCGTTCGCTCGTGAACGTCAGCGCGAGGGCGGCCGGCCGGTTCGCCGGAGACGTGATGACGGCCTCGGCGAGGAGCAGGATTCGTTTATTCAAGTAATGATGAAGCGTGACGGCAAATTCAGTCGGTACGAGCATCTCGAGGAGCCATTCGTTGTCGTGCTCTTTTGAGATGATCAACCCATCGAGCAGTTCGACGGGCAGGTTCAACTCGTTGCCGTACTCGTCTTGGACGAGGCGAACTTGGACTAGGCGGAACGTTTTCATCGTATCGATCCCTTCCACATTTTCTTTAACTCATCTTAACACAGTCTGATTCGAAGATTGTGTTACGATAGCGGGGAAGCGACGTAAAAAAATAGAGGACAAGGAGGCATCAAGATGAGTTGGGTTGTTGGCATAATCGGGTATATCGCGATTCTAGCAATCGGTTATTATGGTGTCCTTTTCTTCAAAGTAAAGCAGGAGCGGAGTCGGGCCGGATATCGAATCTTCCTTTTGCTCGCGGGCTTGTTCTTCGTGAGCGGGAGTGACTATATCATCGCGTTGTTCCGAGGGGATACGGAAGCGACGTTTTGGCAACGGACCGTTTACTTCATATTGATTTTGATCTCTCTTTCGATCGCCCTTTACTTTCGGAGAAAAGAAGATAAGATCCATGCGAATGAGATGACGACGGCATAAAAACAAGAGGCTAACGGAAAAAATCCGCAGCCTCTTGTTTTTATTTCGGGATCCGAGTTTGACGAATCATTTCGAGCTTCAAGTCCCAGAGCGGTTTACTGAATGTGACCGAGTACACTTCCGGCAAGCGGAGTCGTTTGTACTCTTCCCACAGACCGTTCATCTGCTCGTGATGATACGTGCGGATTTCTTTTGCGTTCGGTAACTCATAGACGCGTTCGCCGTCTCGGAAAATCGGGACAAGCAAACGTTTGACGCTAAAGTTACGTGTCTTGATGCGGAACGCGGGGTCTCGCACGTCAATCAAGTCAATCTCGTTATACGACTCGACTGGTTCGTCGGCAAGGGCGATATAGTCACCTTTGAACTTCCCGGTCTCGTTATCGATGATGCGATACAATTCTTTCTTGTGCGGAGTCGTCGTTTTCACTTTCGAAGACGACACTTTGATGACCGGCTTCAGCTTCCCGTCGGCGCCTTCGCGGGCGACGAGTTTGTACACCATACCGAGTGCAGGTTGCTCATAGGCCGTGATACCGCGCGTCCCGACGAGGAACGTATCGGCTTCAGCTCCTTGCATCCGCAAGTCTTGAATGACGTACTCATCGAGGTCGCCCGAGACAACGATTTTGACGTAATCGAGTCCGGCCGCGTTCAATGCTTTTCGGGCCCGTTTCGACAAGTAGGCCAAGTCACCCGAGTCGAGTCGGACCGACTTCAAGCGGTAGCCTTTCGCTTCAAGTTCTTTGGCGACCGTGATCGCGTTCGGGAGACCTGACTTGAGCGTATCGTACGTGTCGATCAACAGGCTCGTATTGTCCGGGTACATCGAGGCGAACGAGCGGAATGCCTCGAGTTCGTCATCGTGGAACTGGATATCGGCGTGCTCCATCGTTCCACCGGTCGGGACGTCAAAATCACGTCCGGCCGAAACCAAGCTCGTGACGTCGAAACCGGCGATATAGGCGGCCCGTGTTCCGTAGTACGCAGCATCGACGCCTTGGGCGCGACGAGCACCGCCTTCGAGTAGTGTCTCGTTCGGCGCAGCTTGGCGGATGCGCGCGTATTTCGTCGCGATGAGTGATTCGTGGTTGGCGATGTTCAAGAGCGCCGTCTGGAACAGCTTCGCCTCAAAGATCGTCGATTCGATGCGGACGACTTGTTCGTTCGGGAAGATGACTTCTCCTTCACGGACACTGTAGAGCGAGCCCGTGAACTTGAAGTTACGGAGTACATCCGCGAACTCGTCCTCGAAGTCGAGTTGCTGTTTCAAGTAGCGGATATCTTCTTCCGTGAATGAGACGTTCTCTAAATAATGCACGATATTTTGGAGGCCGGCGAAGACGACGTAACCTCCGCTGAACGGGTTCGAGCGATAATAGAGGTCGAACACGACTCGTTCGTTGTGACGGCCTTGTTTCCAATAGATATACATCCAACGTGGGAGGTATAGGTCGGTGTGAAGCGCTAAGTTGCGATGTAACATAATCGTTCCTTTCTGTTTTAAGTCACTTCCCGGTCACAGTGGCCCCGAGTGTCGTGACAAAATGTTCGAGCGCCCAATCGTGTCCGACTGGGTTGAAGCTTTGGACGGCATCGGCGTGGACGACGATTGTATAGCCGAGGTTGTACGCGTCGACTGCCGTATGGAGCACACAAATATCCGTGCACACACCGACGAGATGGATTTCCGTGATGGCCCGTTCGCGTAAACGCAAATCAAGGTCGGTCCCGGCGAAGGCACTGTAGCGTGTCTTATCGATCCAATGGTCGGCCCGGCTTGCCGCGTTTTTGACGGCACCGTATAATTCACGGCCCTCTGTACCGCGAATGTTGTGGGGCGGGAAGAGCGTCGTCTCAGGATGATACGTGTCGCCGGCGTCGTGGACATCGTTCGCGATGACGACATAATTCTCGTCCGCAAACTCCTCGATCAACTGGACGATTCGTTCTTCTATGTCTTGCCCTGGTTTTCCACAAGTCAAACGACCCGTATCTGCGATAAAATCAAACGTGTAGTCGATCACAATCAATGCTCGCATGGCGAGATCTCCTCTCTCATGTGAAGAATAGTTGGCTATTCTTCTTATTCTAAATCATTTTGCGTGATGCGAAAAAGATTATTTTTGATCGGGGTCGGGTACTAGGTGTAAGAAGAACCGTTTGCGAAAGGGGAATCAGCACATGCTGCTGTCATCATCCGAACTGTCAGAGCAACTATCCCGCTTAAATGGCTGGGATGTTGTTGAAGGGGAATTACAAAAGACGTATCGGCTCGAGACGTTTCCAGAGGCGATTCAGTTCGTCCATCTCGTCGCTGATTTGGCGGAGGAGCTCAATCATCATCCGAACATCTTGATCGAGTATCGGAACGTCACATTGACCGTGTCCACGCATGACGAAGGTGGAATCACGGAGAAAGACATCATGCTCGCGAAAGGGTGTGAGGGGCTTGTCTAAACTGTTCATGACGTTTGCCTCAGGAACTGTCGCTGAACGATTGCGTCAACAACCCGGTATCCTTGTCGCCAACGGGACCGAGACGATTTTGCTCGCAGAAGGCGACAAGTCTCCCTTCCAAAGCGGGAAGACGTTTCAAATCGAAGAAGCGGAAGGACAATTCGCCTCGAAAGGGAATATTGTCTATGCGAACATTCCGGTCGATTCGAACGCCCGGTCGCTCTTGTTCCATCGCTTGTTGAAAGACAAATCACGTCTTGGGTCTGGCCATAGCGGTTTTGCCGCCTATCGGCTCGGTGTCGACCCGGACGATCACCACGGGATTATCTTCATCCAATTCACCGAGGGCGGAAATCGTTTCCGTGATTCGACCGACTATGTCTTGTTCCAAGAATGGCTGAAAGAAGCCGTCGAACAAAAAGGAGCCGGTCCAATCATAAAACACTATGTCGTCGATGAAGCGGATGATTTATAATAAATATAACGTCATGTTAGGGGAGGATTTTTTATGAACAAGAACTACTTCTGGATGGGAATGGCCGCAGGTGCCGTCATCGGAGCCGGGGCATCGCTTCTCCACAGAGAGACGCGCGAACAACAAGTCAGACAGCTCAAACATATGAAATCACGACTCAAGTCGAAGGATGCGTCAACACAAAGCCATTCGGTCGGCCTTCAAGCCTCATCGAAAGGGAGCTTAAAAGATCGCGTCATGGATTTGAAGGCGCTCTACGAAGAGAACCAAGACACGATTCAAAATCTCGTCGAAGATGTGAAAGACTTGGTCGACGCGCTCCAAGACGCTCGTCACAAAAATCAAATCTAATTCATATTCACGGTCCGGTGCTGTTGCGCCGGGCTGTTTTTTATGTTGTCTTCATCGCTGTCCCTATATGATAAATGTTTCACGAATACAAAAGCTCCTGAAAACAAATCGGTCACGTGACGAAACCCGTCTGCTTTTCAGGAGCACTTGTGATTACAAAAAGCGGGCGAACAGGCCGAACACGGCCAGTCCGACAATTACGTAAAAAATCCATTTGCCTTCACCCGTATGAATGATCGGCGGGGAATACTTGCGTGGTTGGTACTTCCCATGACGGAGCGGACGCGAGTATGGGACCGCGAACCGGGCAAGCGGGACCGCAAGCAAGAACCCGGCAAGGAAGCCGTACACATGTCCCCAAAGTGATACGTTCGCCCCGATGAGCGTGAACACGGCGCTAATGGCGACGAAGATATAGACGAGTCGCGCGTCCTGGCTATAGATGAGCGTCCGGCGGAACCGGCCGATGTACACATAGAAGCCAAGAATCGCTAAAATCGCACCTGAAGCACCGGCTTGCAGGTAGAACAGTTCACTCACCGTGAAGAACGTGAGCAAGTTGGCAAGCACACCGGCCACGATATAGAACACGGCGAACTTGATGTGACCGACCATGCGTTCCATGGCAGGTCCGAATATAATCAAAGCGAACGAGTTGAACAGCAAATGACCGAGCCCTAAATGGATGAAGTTGGCCGTCAAGAGACGGTACCATTCCCCTTGGGCGAGTGCGAGATGGAATGACCCGCCGAGTGCGACGATCCGGAGGTCGGGGACCAAAGAATCGATGACAAACACGAGCAGTTGGATTACAATGAACAGCGTTACGAGTGGATACGCCCGGACGAACGTTTGAACATTCTCAGTACGACTAAACATAACATCACCTCTTTCCTTAATTGTATAAGGAAACGAGTGAAAAAGGAAAGGAGCGAGTGTCCTGTGATTGTGGGAATCGGAATCGATATCGTCGAGCTCGAGCGGATTGCTCACTCGCTCAAAAATGACCGTTTCGTCGCACGTCTGTTGACCGAAGCCGAGCGGGCGCTTGCGGACGCCTATCCAGAACAACGGCGCATCGAATTCGTCGCCGGACGATTTGCGGCGAAAGAAGCGTATGCCAAAGCGGTCGGGACCGGGATTGCTCGGGGCCTGTCGTGGCAACAAATCGAAATTTTACCGGATGAGACCGGACGGCCGTATATGACGGCGCCGTACTCAGGCCGGATTCATATGAGTATCAGCCACAGCGAGCAATATGCCGTGGCACAAGTCATCATTGAAGAGGGGGATCACGATGTTTCGTCCAAGTTGGATTGAAATCGATCGGGCGGCGATCAAACATAACGTAATCGAAATCAAAAAACGGATCCCGCAAGCGCTCATGGCCGTCGTCAAAGCGAACGCTTACGGGCATGGTGCCGTCGAAGTGGCAAAGATTGCGCTTGATAACGGAGCGACGATGCTCGGCGTGGCCTTACTCGAGGAAGCCATCGAGCTCCGAGAGGCCGGGATTAAAGCGCCGATTCTCGTCATGGAGGCCCAGTTCCCAGAATATGCGGGCGTCGCAGCCGAACACGATGTGACGTTGTCCGTCTTTTCGGCCGACTGGTTGCGTGAGGCGCGCACACATCTTTCTGACCGTCCACTCACCGTTCATGTGAAAGTCGACACCGGAATGGGGCGCCTCGGTCTGCGGACCCGCGCCGAACTTGATGCCCTTTTAGAAGCGGCAGATAACCGTTTTATCGTCGAAGGGATCTATACGCACTTTGCGACAGCGGATGAGCCGGACAGTGAGCTTTACTATGAGCAGCAGGAGCGATTTGGTCAGTTGATGGATGGACTCCACTCGCGATTCCGCTACATTCATACGTCAAACTCGGCCGGAGCGATCCGCATGGTCGGACAAGACGTACCGTACAACGTGGTGCGGGTCGGAATTGCGATTTATGGGCTCTACCCGTCAGCTGAAATGGCTTCCTTCTATTCATTTTTACGTCCGGTTTTCACGTTGAAGAGCAAGCTCATGCAAGTGAAGCAACTCGAAGCTGGACAGACGATCAGCTACGGGGCGACATACACGACGGCAGGGGACGAGTGGATCGGGACCGTGCCGGTCGGATATGCCGACGGCTGGATTCGTAAAGCGAGCGGCTTCGAAGTAGACGTCAATGGAGAGCGCTGCCCCATTATCGGTCGTGTCTGCATGGATCGCTTCATGGTGAGGCTTCCTAAAGAGCTGCCGGTCGGAACTGTGGTCACGCTCATCGGCGGACCAGTCGCGATTGACGAACTGGCCACGCATCTCGAGACAATCAACTATGAGGTCGTCTGTCAATTAACGAATCGCCTCCCGCGACGTTATGTGTAAAGCGGAAAACGTGTGAAATTATCTGAATTCTTTCGGGAATTCTCTATATTTTCCCAAACTCGCGTGTTATATTGGTAAAGAACGCGGGAATATTTCCGCCAGTCATTGAAACGATTCTGGAGGTGTAAGATGTTAAAACAGCGAACTGCGGGTGCTTTAGCGTCCGTTCCAGATCGGTTCTCGCAGCATGGGGGTCCGATTTCGATGAAAGACCGTGAATCATTGTCATTGAACGATGTAGTGACGTACTTGTCCAAAGAAATTGCTGATCGACAACAAACACTGCGCGAAGAATTGGCGAGAGGCTATCAAGAGATGGCCGCGTTTAATTTGAATATGGCAGAAGAGATGCTGATGATTGAGACGGAAGCCGAACATGCTCTCTTACGTCAAGTAAGCGGGGTGTGAGCGGAGTGATCGTAAAGCGTGGTGACGTGTTTTATGCGAATCTGTCGCCCGTAGTCGGTTCAGAGCAAGGTGGAGTTCGTCCGGTTCTCGTCATTCAAAACGATATCGGCAATCGCTTTAGCCCGACCGTCATTGTCGCTGCGATTACGGCTCAGATCCAGAAAGCAAAACTGCCGACTCATGTAGAGGTATATCAAGTCAAACATGGTCTCGAACGAGATTCCGTGATTTTACTTGAACAGATTCGAACGATTGATAAGCGTCGTCTGACGGATAAAGTCACTCATCTTGATGATGAGACGATGCACAAAGTTGACCGAGCGCTAGAGATTAGTCTGGGATTAATCCCTCTCTAGCTTACATATAAAGAAACCGATACATGGGTATCGGTTTTTTTTCAAAAAAATCTTTAAAAAATAGTTTAGAATTCTGTGAAACGGGAATTTAGTTTAATCGTACTCAATTTTTCTGTACGCACATTAGGAGGGAATATACGATGGATTTAGCGATTCGCGAGCAAGTCATTGGAGAACAATTACACCTTTACGTATCCGGAGAAGTGGATACATATACCGCACCAAAATTGAAGGAAGTCTTGCACCCGGCTATCACGGAACAAGATGTTACCGTTCATTTAGATGAAGTGGATTATATGGATTCAACTGGTCTCGGCGTATTTGTCGGTGCCCTTAAAATAGCCAAACGTAATGAGAAAGAGTTGTCGCTCGTCGGCGTCACCGACCGCGTCAATCGTCTCTTTGAATTGACAGGACTGCACAAGTTGCTTTCGATCAATACAAACGTAAGAGGTGGCACGCAATGAGTAACATCGAACAGACGGTGATGACGTTCCCGGCCAAACCGGAGTATGTCGGTGTGGTCCGTTTAGTCGTCTCAGGAATCGCTAACCGTATGGGATATACGTACGACGAGATCGAAGATATTAAAATCGCGGTCTCGGAAGCCTGTGGCAATGCTGTTCAACATGCTTATGAAGACCAAGAAGGTGAAGTGAAACTCACGTGTGGCGTCCATCAAGATCGTCTCGAGATGACGATTGAGGACTCGGGCAAAACGTTTGCCGACGACGTGAAACGCCAAGCGGCGCCAGTCGAAGAGACGACTGAAATCGAATCGCTTCACGAAGGAGGACTCGGTCTTTTCCTCATTGAAGCCTTAATGGATGACGTCTCGATCAACAAGGACAATGGTGTCAAGGTGACGATGACGAAACTCCTTAACAGGGACGAGGTGGATCAGAGTGCCAGCAAAATCTCAACAACGCCATCACAGTGATGATGAAGTATTAGAGTGGATTGAGCGTTATCAACAGGACGATCAAAATGAAGAAGTCCAGATGCTCCTCATTAACCGATACTCGGACCTCGTTGAGGCACTTGCACGAAAGTTTTCACGCGGCCGGGCTATCCACGATGACCTCGTTCAAGTCGGGATGATCGGACTTCTCGCTGCCCTTCGTCGTTTCGACCCTGAGTTCGGTCGTAGTTTCGAGTCGTTTGCCGTTCCGACGATTATCGGTGAAATCAAGCGTTTCATCCGTGACAAGACGTGGAGCGTCCACGTTCCGCGCCGGATTAAAGAGCTTGGACCGAAAATCAAGAAGACGGTCGAAGAATTGACGACCGAGTTGCAACGTTCACCGCGCATCGATGAGATTGCTGATCACCTCGGTGTTTCAGATGAAGAGATTCTCGAAACGCTCGAGATGGGTAAGAGCTACCAAGCCCTTTCCGTCGACAGCTCAATCGAAGCGGACAACGAAGGTTCGACCGTCACGCTCCTCGACCTCGTCGGGAGCCAAGAACGTGGTTACGAATCGGTTGACCAGCGCCTCATCCTTGAAAAAGCGTTCAGCGTGTTGAATGAACGGGAACAGGCGATTTTAGAATGTGCTTATTATAAAAACATGAGCCAAAAAGAGACGGGTGAACTCCTCGGGATTTCGCAGATGCACGTATCGCGCTTGCAGCGACGCGCGCTTGAGAAGTTACGTGAGGCCATCAAAGTCCCGCTCAACGAAGTATTTTCAAACGATGACTAAATGGTCATCGTTTTTTGTCGTCTAGGCGTGAGTTTGCTACACTTCTAGAGAGAGAAGAGAAAAGGAAGTGATTCGATTGATTACGAAAGTCGCAAAAGAGTTGAAGTTGAAGACGAGTCAAGTCGAAACGGTGCAACAACTTGCCGCGGACGGAGCGACGATTCCGTTCATGGCCCGGTACCGTAAAGAAATGACCGGTAATCTCGATGAAGTCGAAATCAAAGCGATTCTCGACGCCTTACAATATGAAGAGAGTTTGCACAAGCGTAAGACGGACGTCCTCGCCAAACTTGAAGAACTCGAGAAGGCGACGCCGGAATTGACACGGGCGCTTGAAGCGGCGACGAGCCTGCAACAAGTCGATGACATTTATCTCCCTTATCGTCCGAAGCGACGGACGAAAGCCGAACAAGGGCGGGAGAAAGGACTACAAGCCCTCGCTGACTGGTATCGTCAACCGACACCCTATTCGCTGAAAGAAGCGCAGTCGTTAGCGGGTGATCTTTCGCTTGAAGAAGCACTTCCGTTCGTCCAATCAATCATTGGGGAGGAGTGGGGCGAAGTGGCGACGCTTCGACAATCACTTCGAACACGAGTCCGGAAAGAGGCGCTCCTTCGTTCGCAGAAGAAAAAACAAGCGGAAGATGAGAAAGAAGTGTTCGCCCAGTATTATGAATATGAAGAAAAAATCGCAGGAATCGTCCCGCACCGGATTCTCGCTTTGAACCGGGGAGAGCGCACGGACGTGTTGCAAGTGAAGATTGTCTTCGACGAAGCCGGCTTCATGCGACAAGCGCTCGGCAAGTTTGACCGTTTGCCGACAGAGAAACGCGAACTCGTCACGCTCGCCGTGAAGGACGCGTTCAAGAAGTCGGTATTTCCGGCCATCGAACGTGAGATTCGTAGCGAATTGACTGAGACGGCCGAAGAACAGGCGATCGACGTGTTCTCGAAAAACTTGAAGCAACTCTACATGCAACCGCCGCTTCGTGAGGTCGTCGTCCTCGGGATTGACCCGGCCTATCGCACAGGATGTAAATGGGCCGTCGTCAATGAAATCGGGAAAGTCGAAGAAGTCGGTGTCTTCTATCCGACGGCACCGAAACACGATGTCGCGGGATCGGAAAAAGTGTTAGCGTCGCTCGTGAAACGTTATCCGATTTCGGTCATCGTCATCGGGAATGGGACCGCATCCCGTGAAACGGAGCAATTCGTATCGAACTGGCTGAAGAAAGCTGAACGCGAGATTGCTTACGCCATTGTTAATGAGGCGGGGGCGAGTGTCTATTCGGCGTCAGAGATTGCACGGTCTGAGTTCCCGGAATTGAAAGTAGAAGAACGCTCGGCTGTCTCGATCGCCCGACGTATCCAAGACGCGATGGCCGAACTCGTTAAAGTCGACCCGCAATCGGTGGGGGTTGGACAGTATCAACACGACGTCAGTCAAAACAAGCTGAAGGGGTCGCTCGAGTTTGTCGTCGAGAGTGTCGTCAACATGGTCGGTGTGGATGTGAACCGAGCCTCGGAATCGCTGCTCACATATGTATCTGGATTGAACAAGACGACGGCTAAAAATATTGTCGCGTATCGGGATGAGTTCGGGCGCTTTGATACGCGGAAAGAAATCAAGAAAGTGCCTCGTCTTGGAGCGAAGGCCTATGAGCAAGCAGCCGGCTTTTTACGGATCACGAACGGAAGCGATGTACTCGATCAAACGGAGATTCATCCGGAGAGCTATAAGTTGACGCTCTCTCTATTGAAGGAACTCGGTGTTTCGAAGCAAGCGGTCGGTACGGCTGAACTGCGAGATCGATTGAAGACGGTTGACGCCAAAGTGCTGAGTGAGAAGCTAGATGCCGGATTGCCGACGGTTGAAGATATCTTGAAGTCGCTCGCGAAACCAGGACGTGATCCACGCGAAGACATTCAGAAGCCGTTACTTCGGACAGACGTTATGAACTTGGAAGATCTCCAGGTCGGTATGGAGTTCCAAGGAACAGTGCGAAACGTGATCGACTTCGGGGCGTTCATCGATATCGGGGTGAAGCAAGACGGACTCGTCCACATTTCGAAGTTGTCGAATCGCTACGTTAAGCATCCGCTCGACGTTGTCGCGGTCGGTGACATCGTCACCGTATGGATCGAACAAGTGGACGCCAATCGTGGACGAATCAGTCTCACGATGCTTGAGCCACGCAATTAAATAAGAGAGAACTAGCATCGAGCGAAATGTTTTTCATTTTGCTCGATTTTTTTACGAAAAAGTGTTGACGGTCTTTTCTGCCCGTGCTATCTTATAGAAGTCGCCGAGAGACGGCATGGAATATTAAAGCTTTTCTAAAAAAGTGATTGACAGGTTTCTGGTTTGCGGTTACAATTTAAATCGTTACTTCGATAAATTCAAGCAACGTTCCGCAATAGCTCAGTGGTAGAGCAACCGGCTGTTAACCGGTAGGTCGTAGGTTCAAATCCTACTTGCGGAGCCATTTTATTTTGGAGACGTACCCAAGAGGCTATAAGGGGCTCCCCTGCTAAGGGAGTAGGCTGGGAAACCGGTGCGAGGGTTCGAATCCCTCCGTCTCCGCCACTTATTTTTAGAAAACACATACATCTGGCCCGTTGGTCAAGCGGTTAAGACACCGCCCTTTCACGGCGGTAACACGGGTTCGAATCCCGTACGGGTCATCATCATACGGAGGATTAGCTCAGCTGGGAGAGCACCTGCCTTACAAGCAGGGGGTCGGCGGTTCGATCCCGTCATCCTCCACCATTTCAAATTTAAGCACGTATAACGGTCTTGTGGTGTAGGGGTTAACATGCCTGCCTGTCACGCAGGAGATCGCGGGTTCAAATCCCGTCAAGACCGCCATTTACGTTGGGCCGTAGCCAAGTGGTAAGGCATCGGATTTTGATTCCGACATGCGAAGGTTCGATCCCTTCCGGCCCAGCTTATATTTGAGTCATTAGCTCAGTTGGTAGAGCATCTGACTTTTAATCAGAGGGTCGCAGGTTCGAGCCCTGCATGACTCACCATTTTTATCCCTCGCAACACCTTAATACGCTGCGGTCGTGGCGGAATCGGTAGACGCGCTAGGTTGAGGGCCTAGTGGTGGTTAACACCGTGGAGGTTCAAGTCCTCTCGACCGCACCAATATGCACCCTTAGCTCAGCTGGATAGAGCGTTAGACTACGAATCTAAAGGCCGGGAGTTCGAATCTCTCAGGGTGCACCATTTTTATTATGGGCCTATAGCTCAGCCGGTTAGAGCGCACGCCTGATAAGCGTGAGGTCGGTGGTTCGAGTCCACTTAGGCCCACCATTTTAACTGACGAACTTTGAAAACTGAACGATGAGGCAAAAATGTTTTACAATTTTTGAATGAAGCGCAAGCTTCGTCATTTTTAAAGAGCTATATCAAATTCTTTGGAGAGTTTGATCCTGGCTCAGGACGAACGCTGGCGGCGTGCCTAATACATGCAAGTCGAGCGCAGGA
>NZ_JACSLF010000031.1:0-837 GCF_018617975.1 Exiguobacterium sp. s21
CCGTTCCCATGCCGAACACGGAAGTTAAGCGCTTCAGCGCCGAAAGTAGTTGGGGGTCTCCCCCTGTGAGGATAGGACGTTGCCAGGCATTACATATTTGGAGGATTAGCTCAGCTGGGAGAGCACCTGCCTTACAAGCAGGGGGTCGGCGGTTCGATCCCGTCATCCTCCACCATTTACACCTGCCGGTGTAGCTCAGTTGGTAGAGCATCTGACTTGTAATCAGAGGGTCGAGGGTTCGAATCCTTTCGCCGGCACCATTTTTAAAATAGTCTACCGCATGAATTATACCTTGCCGGGGTGGCGGAATTGGTAGACGCACAGGACTTAAAATCCTGCGAGGGTTTCCTCGTGCCGGTTCAAGTCCGGCCCTCGGTACCATCTTAATATCCCATGAAAGTTCATTCGTCTCGCACCCTTAGCTCAGCTGGATAGAGCGTTAGACTACGAATCTAAAGGCCGGGAGTTCGAATCTCTCAGGGTGCACCATCTATTTCGGGAAGTAGCTCAGCTTGGTAGAGCACTTGGTTTGGGACCAAGGGGTCGCAGGTTCGAATCCTGTCTTCCCGACCATCATAACTTTTGGGGCCTTAGCTCAGCTGGGAGAGCGCCTGCCTTGCACGCAGGAGGTCAGCGGTTCGATCCCGCTAGGCTCCACCAATTTTTAAACCGACGAACTTTGAAAACTGAACGATGAGGCAAAAATGTTTTACAATTTTTGAATGAAGCGCAAGCTTCGTCATTTTTGAAGAGCTATATCAAATTCTTTGGAGAGTTTGATCCTGGCTCAGGACGAACGCTGGCGGCGTGCCTAATACATGCAAGTCGAGCGCAGGA
>NZ_JACSLF010000032.1:0-806 GCF_018617975.1 Exiguobacterium sp. s21
CTCCATCCGACGAAAGCGCAACAGGCCATCTTGGAGCGGATGATGGACACCTACATCCGCACGGCGAACCAGCTCGTCGCGGCCATGGTGCAGGCCCGGGAGAGCTTGAAACTGACGAGCAAACATGTCACGGCGGACCTGCCGAGCGCCGTCAAGAACCAGGCCATCCAGGACGTCCCGGTCCTCAAGAAGCCGTACTGCACCTGGAACAACCAGAACTACTCGTTCGACTTCGAGTCGGTCTCCCTCCCGATCATCATCGAGGGGAACGTGAAGAAGACGGCCATCCGCGCCGACATGGTCGACCCGGACAACCGGAACGCCACGCTCCTCGCCAACAAACTGGGCACGCTACGCATCACGAGGAAGTCGGACAAATGGATCGCCCAGATCGCCGTCACGGTTCGTACGACAGAAAAAACAGGAACGAAGGTGCTAGGGGTCGACCTCGGCCTGAAAGTCCCTGCCGTAGCGTCCACGGGCTGTGACAAGGTGCGTTTTTTCGGGAACGGGCGCGAGAACAAGTACATGAAACGCAAGTTCCGGGCGAAATGGAAAGGGCTCGGTCAACACAAGAAACTGAAGGCGATCAAGAAGCTGGACAACAAAGAGCAACGCTGGATGCGAGACAAGGATCACAAGGTGAGCCGTGAGATCGTCGACTTCGCAAAAGAGAACCATATTTCTGTCATCCGCCTCGAAAGACTGGCGAACATCCGACAGACGGCAAGAACAAGCCGTAAAAACGCCAAGAACCTGCACACCTGGTCGTTCCATCGCTTAGCCACATTCATCGAATACAAGGC
>NZ_JACSLF010000033.1:0-749 GCF_018617975.1 Exiguobacterium sp. s21
TCTCAACGGGAAGCCGAGGATCGATATCGTTCGCGAGTACGATTTGACACCATCGGCACTGGGACGTTGGATCAACCAGAGCCGTACGACCGGTTCGTTCAAGGCAGAGGACAACCTGAGCGACGAGGCCCGTGAACTCCGTGACCTGCGCAAGCAAGTGAGGCAGCTCGAGATGGAGAACGACATTTTAAAGCAAGCCACGCTGATCATAGGACGAAAGTAACTGTCATCAAGAACAATATGCACAAATACTCGGTATCAGCAATGTGTAAAGTCCTGAAACTATCAAGAAGCACCTTCTACTACGAATCCAAGAGGCGACCGGCGGTCGACGATGTGACCGGTGATGTCATCGAGATCTTCCGCCGCAGTCGTGACAATTATGGGACGCGCAAGATCAAGGTCGAGCTACAGCGTATAGGGAAGCGTGTGTCACGCCGACGCATCGGACGCATCATGAATGAGCAGGGGCTCGTGTCCTCCTACACCGTCGCACAATTCAAACCGAAACGAAGCAATCCTAACGAGTCCACGGTGAAAAACGAGCTGAATCGTGAGTTCCGTCAGGAAAAGGAACTGTCGGTCATCGTGAGCGATTTGACATACGTCAGGGTCCAAAACAAATGGAACTATGTCTGTGTATTTGTCGACCTGTTCAATCGGGAAATCATCGGACATAGCGTCGGCGAACGCAAGGATGCGGACCTGGTGGCCCGGGCGATCGCAACAATTCCAGCTGACCTCCGTCG
>NZ_JACSLF010000034.1:0-514 GCF_018617975.1 Exiguobacterium sp. s21
AGAAGGCAATTTTTCCTGCGTAGAGGCGGCCGACGATCTGTTCCGGGGACCAGGTCGCACGCAGCTTCTCGACGATCGTCCGGCGCATCATGTCATCGAGTTTCGTCTTGGCACCGCAGTTGGTCTTCGCCTTCTCGTAGCGTTTCTGGGCACGTTCAGCCACGTAGTCGGGGTTCCGTCTCGCGATGGACCGGATGGACATCCCGAGCTCCAGATACGACTCTATTTTCACGCGTTCCGTTGTGGGAAGATGAATATAGCTCATAGCGATTCCTCCGTCTGAATGTTTGTGTCGTAACTTCATTCTACACGAGGACGTCGCTGTGGGCTTTTTGTGCGTTCACTTTTGGGTGTTGCACTTAATTTTATAATTCATCAAACCAAAATGAAGTTGCCTATTTTCCTGTTTTTGGGATAATTGAAGAGAGGTGATGGGGATGAAGTGGTGGTGGATGTTCGGGATATTGGCCATTGGAGGAATGATGTTCGTCAATGAGGCTTGGTATGGAAACTC
>NZ_JACSLF010000035.1:0-475 GCF_018617975.1 Exiguobacterium sp. s21
ACCATGGCCGCGACGAGCTGGTTCGCCGTGCGGATGTAGGTGTCCATCATCCGCTCCAAGATGGCCTGTTGCGCTTTCGTCGGATGGAGTTTGATGTTCACGGTCAATGTCTGCGACACGGTCTCATCCCCTTGTCTTTTGATCCTCGACATAACGTTTGATGGTCTCGCTGGAGACGTTTCCCGCCGTCGACACGAAGAAGGATCTCGTCCAGAGGCTCGTGAGATGTGTGAGGTGTGGGAATTCCTCCCTGAGCCGCTTCGACGAGACGCCTTTGATGCGCGCCATGATGTCGGACGGGCTGATGGATGGCAATGCGGATAAGAAGAGATGTGTGTGGTCCCGGTCGCACTCGATGGCGAGGAGGTGGATGTCGAGCCCTTCGCAGACATCGTGGACGATCTCTTTGAACCGTCGCTCGAACAGGTCGTCATCGAACAGTTTTCGGCGATACCTCGGGCAGAACACGAAATGA
>NZ_JACSLF010000036.1:0-475 GCF_018617975.1 Exiguobacterium sp. s21
TATTGGCCATTGGAGGAATGATGTTCGTCAATGAGGCTTGGTATGGAAACTCGGCGGCGTTTGGAACGGCGACCAGTATGATTATCGTGACGTTGATTGGCCTAAAGAGTTTAGAAAACCGATATCGGATAAGAATGGGAGTCATCTTTTCATTATTGATTGCTGGAGCAATTTACTTCGGGTTGCCGAATTATTCGGTCGCTGAGGCAGAACATAACCTGAAACAAGTACATAAGAACGTGAACTATGTGAATGATGTCGGGGTGGTGAACGAAGGCTGGAATCCGTTTCAACCAAACCGTGTCTATTTATTTGAAATCGATTCAGGGGACCGAGTCTTGTTTTTACCCGATTCAGGAGACATTATAAAAACGCGTCCTCCAATGTAAACTGTACCCTGAGTAGTAGACACTAAAAAAAAGTCTACTGCTCAGGGTTTTTGTGTACACTGGACTAAATCATATTGGGAGTGAAT
>NZ_JACSLF010000037.1:0-472 GCF_018617975.1 Exiguobacterium sp. s21
GCTACAGGGCCGTCACCTTCTCTGGCCGACCTTTCCAGGTCGTTCACCTATCCTATCCCTTTGTAACTCCGTATAGAGTGTCCTACAACCCCAGGAAGCATGCTTCCTGGTTTGGGCTGTTCCCGTTTCGCTCGCCGCTACTCAGGGAATCGAATTTTCTTTCTCTTCCTCCGGGTACTTAGATGTTTCAGTTCCCCGGGTTTGCCTCACGCCGTGCTATGTATTCACACGGGTGTCCCGCCAGTCTCCCGGCGGTGGGTTCCCCCATTCGGATACCCCTGGATCAATGTGTACTTACCACTCCCCAGGGCATTTCGCTGTTCGTCGCGTCCTTCATCGGCTCCTAGTGCCAAGGCATCCACCGTACGCCCTTTCTACCTTGATCTAGCGTCTAAGACACACGGTCCTCACGGACCATATGTGAAATTAATTGGTTTGATGTCTTGATGAATCTTCAGTTTTCAAGGAACAA
>NZ_JACSLF010000038.1:0-399 GCF_018617975.1 Exiguobacterium sp. s21
TTCAGGATGGGTGGGATTCTGAAGTGCCCGTGCGGACGCAGGCCATTTCTGTTTTGTCCGAGCCTTCAGATGAGGGTGTGCCATCACCCCTCCTGAGACAGACCCTATAGGTTCTCAGGCTGGTTGACTGTCACCATCAACCACAGGTGCGTACCGGATGTTCATCGCACCCACAATATCTCTGTGTTTCTTGAATCCGCACGGACACGAATATGTTCGATCTTTCGCTTTGTTTCGGCTCCCGCAAGAAGGACATGTCTGAGATGTGTGTGCAGGGTTGACATATTCGACCTTGATTCCTTCTAACTTCGCCTTGTATTCGATGAATGTGGCTAAGCGATGGAACGACCAGGTGTGCAGGTTCTTGGCGTTTTTACGGCTTGTTCTTGCCGTCTGTCG
>NZ_JACSLF010000039.1:0-381 GCF_018617975.1 Exiguobacterium sp. s21
AACAAGGTAGCCGTATCGGAAGGTGCGGCTGGATCACCTCCTTTCTAAGGAAAATGCCCATGTGGCATTGCCCATCGTTCAGTTTTGAGAGACCAAATCTCTCGACAATCAAAATATGAGGGCCTATAGCTCAGCTGGTTAGAGCGCACGCCTGATAAGCGTGAGGTCGGTGGTTCGAGTCCACTTAGGCCCACCATTTTTTTGAGAATTCCTATATGGGGCCTTAGCTCAGCTGGGAGAGCGCCTGCCTTGCACGCAGGAGGTCAGCGGTTCGATCCCGCTAGGCTCCACTTTGTTCCTTGAAAACTGAAGATTCATCAAGACATCAAACCAATTAATTTCACATATGGTCCGTGAGGACCGTGTGTCTTAGACGCTAGA
>NZ_JACSLF010000040.1:0-345 GCF_018617975.1 Exiguobacterium sp. s21
GCGAGATAGAACCGGCTCTTCCGCTCGATGAACGTCGCGACGCACGCCTTCGACTTCCCTCGTCCGGAGACGACGGTGTCGAGCTCCCAGTGCCCGAACGTCCGGCGCCCCCTGACCTCTGGCGGCCGTTGCGAGATGGGGAGTCCGATGTTGATGCGCCCGCGCGTCTCGGTCGGCTTTTGACGTTTCCCTTTCTGGCGGAGCACGGTCAGGGGCACGTCGATCCGTCCCGCGTAGATCCAACGGTAGATGGTGGAGAAGGCAATTTTTCCTGCGTAGAGGCGGCCGACGATCTGTTCCGGGGACCAGGTCGCACGCAGCTTCTCGACGATCGTCCGGCGCATC